>JBGOUW010000302.1:0-6308 GCA_041477755.1 Binatia bacterium | reverse complement strand
GGTTGGCTCGGCACGGCAATTCCCGAAGAGTATGGCGGCGCCGGATTTGGACACTTGGAGTTGGCGGTGCTGGCGGAAGAAATGGGTCGGTCCCTCGCCCCGATTCCGTTCTCGTCGAGTGCCTACCTCGCCACGGAAGCGCTGGTGCAGTTCGGCTCGGCGGCGCAGAAGCAAACGTATCTTCCGAAGTTGGCGACCGGCGAACTGATCGGTTGCTTCGCCCACGCCGAGAAGCCGGGCGAACCGGGCGCCGGCAGCATCGTCACCGCCTTCACCAAGGGCAAGCTAACGGGCAACAAAGTGCCGGTGCCGGACGGTGACGTCGCGCACTTCGCGATCGTCACTGCGAAGAGCGGCAGCGACGTCGCGCTCGCCATCGTCGATCTTGCCGCCACCGGCGTCGAGCGCGCCGCGGTCCGCTCGATCGATCCCAGTCGTTCGCTCGCTCGCGTACAGTTCGCCGGCGCGCCGGCCCAACTGCTCGGCGATGCGCCGACCGGATGGACGGGCGTGGAGCAGTTGCTCGACCGTGCCGCCGTGCTGATGGCCTTCGAGCAGCTCGGCAGCGCGACCCGTGCCTTCGAGATCACCCGCGAGTTCACGCTGGGACGCTACGCCTTCGGGCGGCCAATCGCCTCCTTCCAAGCCGTCAAGCATCGGCTCGCCGACCTGTACGTCGAGATCGAACTGGCGCGCTCGAACGCGTATTACGCCGCGTGGGCGCTCAGCACCGATGCCCCCGAACTCCCCGTCGCGGCGTGCGGCGCGCGCGCCAGCGCCAGCGACGCCTTTGAAGTGATGAGCCGGGAAATGATTCAACTACACGGCGGCGTCGGCTACACCTGGGAGTACGACTGCCACTTGTTCTACCGCCGCGCCAAGTATCTCGGCGCCGTGCTCGGCAGCGCCAATCACTGGCGCGAACATCTGATCGAACGACTGGAAGCCTGAGAAGCAATCGCTGAGGAGTGAGTCCCACCGCAGAGGAGTAAGTCCACCGCAGAGGAGTGAGACATGGATTTCGACGATACCCCAGAAGAAGCCGCCTTCCGCGCCGAAGCGTGCGCGTGGCTCGATGCCAACGCCGAGCGACTACAGCGAGGTGAACGCGCACCCGGACTCGCCGAGGGACGCAGCTCGCCCGATCTGATCAAGCGCGCGCAAGCGTGGCAGGCCAAGAAGGCCGACGCCGGCTGGGCCTGCATCACCTGGCCGAAGCCGTACGGCGGCCGCGGCGCAACCTCGATCCAGAACATGATCTGGAATCAAGAACAGAATCGCTACAAGACGCCGGCCGACATCTTCGGCATCGGCCAAGGCATGCTTGGACCGACGATCATGGTGCACGGCAACGACGAGCAGAAGCAGCGCTACCTGCGTCCGATGCTGCGCGGCGAAGAGATCTGGTGTCAGCTCTTCAGCGAGCCTGCCGCCGGCTCCGACCTCGCCGGTCTGCGCACCTCCGCGGTACGCGACGGCGACGAGTGGATCATCAACGGCCAAAAAATCTGGACCACCGGCGCGCAGTACTGCAAGTGGGGCATGATCGTCACCCGCACCGATCCGAATGCCGAGAAGCACAAGGGCATCACCTACTTCATCGTCGACATGCAATCGCCCGGCATCGACATCCGGCCGATCAAGCAAATCAACGGCGCATCGGGCTTCAACGAGGTGTTCTTCACCGACGTCCGCGTGTCCGACAAAAACCGCGTCGGCGCGGTCAACGAAGGCTGGCGCGGTGCGATTACCACGCTGATGAACGAGCGCGCGTCGATCGGTGGTGGCGCCGGCGGCGGTCCCGATTTCAGTGATCTCGTGACGCTCGCGAAGCAGAGCGACTGCGACGGCCAGCCGGCGTTCGAAGATCCGGCCGTCCGCCAGCGGCTGGCGCGCTTCTACATTCGCTTGAAGGGTCTGCAGTACACGGGCTATCGCACCCAGACCGCGCTGTCGCGCGGCGCTACGCCGGGTCCCGAGAGTTCGATCGGTAAGTTGGTTGGGGCGCCGTTGCGCCAAGAGATGGCCGGCTTCGCCATCGACCTGCAAGGCGCCGCTGGCGCGATGATCGACCACGCGGCTGCGCCGCAGGAAGGTGTGTGGCAACAGAGCTACCTCGGCACGCCGGGCCTGCGCCTTGCCGGAGGCACCGACGAGATTCTACGAAACATCATCGCCGAGCGCGTCCTCGGCCTACCGCCCGACATTCGCGCCGACAAGGGCCTCGCGTTCAAGGACGTGCCGACCGGTCCGAAGAACACGTAGCGTCGTGTCTCGGAAGCGTCCGCACCGCTGGCCAGGACGAATCGCGCTGCAGCGCAGGTTCCCTCTCCCTCTGGGAAAGGGTTAGGGTGAGGGCGTCACGCACCGCGTTGCTCCCTTGTCCCTCACCCCTGCCCTCTCCCAGAGGGAGAGGGTGACGGAATGCTCACTCGATCGACTTGCGAGATCCGATGGTACTGCGACTTGCGAGACACGACACAGTAGTACCTAGCCGTACGCAATAGTCGGAGCACACAGCGGTGCACCCTTCCGATTCTCCGTCTACGCCAACTGCCACACCCAACGTGCAGGCGATCGTCGACGCGCACACTCATCTGTTGCCCGCGCGCCTGAGCGCGGCGATTCGGACTTTCTTCAACGAAGAGATTACTGGCGCGCTCAAATATCCACACGAGCCGGCAGCCGCGTGCGCCGCGCTGATCGCCGCCGGCGTGACTCGCTGTTGGAGTTTGCCTTACGTCCGCCGCGCCGGCTCGGCCAGCGCCCTCAATCGGTGGATGGCGGAGACGTTTGGCAACGACAGCGTCGTCGTCCCCGGAGCCACCGTGCATCCGGCCGATGAGGTCGACGCGGTGCTCGATGAAGCGTTCGGCGAGTTGGCTCTGGGAGTCGTCAAACTGCACTGCTCGGTCGGCAACTTCGAAGCCGACGACCCACGACTCGAGCCGCTCTGGCGGCGCGTGTCGGCGAGCGGCCAGCCGGTCGTCGTGCACGCCGGCCATTCCATCGACGGCACGACCAGCGCGCCGGAAATCGAGCCGATCGCGCGAATCGCACAGCGCTGGCCGGATGCGCGGATCGTCGTCGCCCATTGCGGCGCGCCCGCGGTCGACGCGACGCTCGCTCTGCTGCGCTCGGCGCGCTCAGTTTGTGCAGACCTTACGCCAGTGGTGACCGCGCACGTCTCGCTCGATAAGCAAGCGCTCGCAGGCCTGGAGCACCGCCTGCTCTTTGGCAGTGACGCCCCCAACGTCTCCATCTCGATCGAAACCCTTATCGATCGCATCCGCGCGCTCGACCTCGATGCGGGTGACCAAGCCGCGATTCTCGGCGGCAACGCCGAGCGACTTTTGGCGCGCAGGTAAGACCTGCAATCCCGGCCTTACGGCGTCGCTGGTTCTCCGATCGTCGCCAGCACGACCGGCGCGAGATTCTCTGCGATCAGCGTGTTACCTTTCGCGGCCAGGTGGCCAAAGGCGCCGGCGAAGTGGTCGACGAACAGCTCCTCGTATTGGCTATGCTTGAGCGCGTCTTTGAAATTCGATTCATTGTCGACGATCGCGATGTCGTCGCGGAAGTCGAGCAGCTTGCGCAACGGCCATACGCTCAGCATCGGATACTGCATCGCAATGAGTCGGACGTCGCGCGCGCGCAACTTCTCCAGCAGGCGCTCGTAGCTCCGCCGCGTGCGCTCCCGGAATCGGCCCATACTGAGCTCGGCATCGAGCGCAAAGTACTTCTCCGCCAGTGCCGTCTCACCGGCGAGTTGATGCGAAAGCGCGAGTTGGCGGTACTCGAGGTCACTCAGATCGACGGGCCTGTCCGTCCGCACCGCGAGCCCTTTCTCGTACATCTCGGCTGCCGCGTGATGGCGGTGGGTGCGGAACAGATAGTCGCCCAGCACCATGAAGAACACCCGGTCCTGCGGCATGCGCCGCTCAGCTTCGCGCAACCACGGCGCTTCGTCGTCGAGCCGGTTGCTCTGGAAGTAGAAGTACGCCAGGCGCAACGCCAGGTATCCGCCAATTGCCGGCCGTTCGATCGCGCGCTTCAGGACCGCTTCGATGGCGTCGACGCGCGCCGCGCCGTGATAGAAAGTCGTGAGAAACTTGTACGACGCGAAGTTGTCCGGATGCTCGTCCAGAAACTGCAGCAAGCGCGCCTCGCGCTGCGCTTCGGAGAGCGCGCCAACCTCCGCCCCCAACTTCTTGTTGAAGAACTGCGCCACTTCTTCCGCGTTCGCATCGTGAATGATCATGCCGAGGATCGTCCCGTAGTGGTAGACCGGCGTGCCGGGATCCAACTTGATGATGTCGCGCTTGAGCTCGATGACCTTGGTGTACTCGAATGCGGCGGTGGCCTCGTCAAACCCGCGGACGGCCACGTCGAGTTCGGCATTCGGCGGAATCGCAGCCGGCGTCGGCGCACCCGTGGATTCTGCGCGTACGCTGCGCCAGAGCAAGCGAAGGAACTTATAGAGGCGAAGGTAGCCAAGGACCGGATGCGACTCCGCAGCACCCGGGTGTTCGTACACCAACACGTTGCCCTCGTCGTTGATGCCCATCATGGCGATGACGATCTGCGGTCGGTAGATGTCCAGCCATCCGTCGACCAAGTCGACGATGCCGTCGCTGCTCGCACCAATTTGCCCCTGATTGATGACCTCGACATGCAGATCCGGTCGCCGCTCGCGCAGCAATCTCTCCAGCTGCTTCGGCCAGGTCTTCTCCTCGCCGACCCACCACGCGCCTTGCGTGGTCGATTCGCCGATGCACAGGATGCGAAAGGCTTCGCCGCGCGCCGCCGGCGCGGGTTCTCGCCGCGCAGAAGCAAACCACAGACTCGCGCACTGCAATCCAGCTTCGAGCAGTGTCAGCCCGAAGACCGTCCCGAGCGCGATCAGCGCCAGCCGCTGCACCCACGCCCGCACTGGTTTGCCTATGCTCCGCCACGCTCCAGGGCGCGCTGCGTGAACAGATCGTCGCCGAGACCCCTGTCGTACGTGACCTCGTGGAAATCGACGGCGGTGTGACTGCCGGCTTGCACATTCTGCATCTCGAAATGGAACGCCGTCGGGATCGTGCCGACGGGGCGCACGTCACTGGTGGCGAGCACCTTGGCGACCGCGCCTTTTTTGTCGACGAATTCAAACTTGAGGATGACCGAATCGCTGCGGCGCAGCCACACACGAATAAGGCCGTAGCCGACATCCTTACCGGCCGGCGTGAACTCGATGACCGCGGCGGGGGCGCCGTCGATCGCTTCATCGCGCACGAGCGCGGTGCGCGCATCGGCTTCACTCCAATCGGCGATCTGACTGACAATCGCGAGGTCTTCATAGCTGAAGTCGGTGCCGACGAAGCTCTCGCGTTTGCTGCCCGCACTGATTTGGCGCACGCGCTTGAGTTCAGGCAAATACAGCCATTGCTCGTCGGCGGTGTGGGGGTTCACCCACTGCAGGAAGCCGGTGCCTTTGATCTCCGCCGGCGACTGGAAGAAGACGATCGAGCGGCTGGCGTCGGCGGCAAACTTCTTCATGTAGATATCCAGCTCGCGCACGCGCTCGTTGCCGCGCCGGTCGACAATGTGCAGCGTCAACTTCTGCGTGCGATCGGTCCACTTGCGCGTCGTCGCGTTGAGCGCCTTGACCTGGTCCAACAACTCCCGCGCCGTCTCAGCATGTGTCGCGTGGCTGGTCACCATCGCGATCGCCGCGACCAATATCCATCTGACTGCGTGTTCCGTAGCCTTCATGCCGATTCCTTCTTCTCCGACGTCCCACTGCGTTGATACGTGAGCAGCCCGATGTAGACGTACTGTAGCCCCGATGCCGCGCTGGCCACGGCGGTGCAGTACTGTATCAACTGACAGCCGACATCCATTGGTAAATCCGGGCGGGCAAGATGCGTGACGGTGAAACCGATGGTGAACAACTGAAAGAACGTCGTCGCTTTACCGAGCGCGCTCGGGTCCACGGCGACCGGCTCGGCGCTGATGAGGTAGAGCGACGCGAACCCGAGCAGGATCACCGCGTCGCGGCTCAGCACGATGACCAAGAGCCAGTACGGAATCGCGCCGATGACAGCCAGCACGATGAACGTGCTGACCTGCAACAGCTTGTCGGCGAGCGGATCGAGGACGGCGCCCAGCTCGCTGCGCGAGTCCATGATGCGCGCCAGGGCACCGTCGATGGTGTCGGTAAGCGCGGCGAGCACGAACAAGACCAGCGCCGCCGCGAAGTGCCCGCCGGTGAGCAGGATCAGAAACACGGGAATCCCCGCGATCCGCAGCATGGTGAGGAAGTT
>JBGOUW010000209.1:0-8115 GCA_041477755.1 Binatia bacterium | reverse complement strand
GGCGGCGAGATCCTGGTGTCGGCGGCGCTGCAGACGGCAACCGGCAGCACGGCGGCGCGCTTCGGCGCGCCTCGCGAGGTGACGCTCAAGGGCATCACCGAACCGCAGCGGATCCACGCGGTCGCGTGGGAGCCGGACTAAGCACAACGCCAGTAACTTGAGCGGCGCTTGGCCAAGATCGCATCCTTCGAGACGGCGCCTGAAGAAACGGCGCCTCCTCAGGATGAGCGGAAAACCAGTCCAACGAAACAAGTTACCGCTCACCCTGGCATTGGGACAAAGCGGGAATCCACCGCGGCCTGGCCGCGGCTACTTCCCGCCGGCGGGGCGGTTGCTGTTCCAAATGTCGCGGTGCAACTTCCAATGACCCTTCTGCCGCTTCCACACGACAATATACTTGCCCGCGTCGATCGCCTGCCCATCGGCGCCACTCATGCTGTACTGCCCGACCTCGTACGCCGTGTCGCCGCAGTCTTCCACCTCGACCGTGTCGAGCTTCGCCTGCTTGACCCCGGCGTCCAACGCGGCTTTCCAGAATGCCTGCAAGGCTTCCGTGCCGCTGCGAGCCTCGCCGTTGGGGGGCAGCACCTCTCCCGTTTCCGTGTAGAGCGCCGCGATTCCTGCCGCGTCACCCCGACCAGCCGCCGCCATGAAGCGTTGGTTGGCAGCCTCGATCGCCGTGCGGGTCTTCGAGGCGTGTTCTTTGGCCGACGCACTGGCGGCGACGGCGAGTGCAATAAGAATGATCGTCGCGGCGCCCTGCGACTTGGTAGGTAGCGTCATTGATTCTCCCTCCTCCTGATACCGGCATAGCCAACGAGACGTGTTGGGGTTCACGCCAGCGACGCGTACAGCGCCTCGATCAACGCCACCGGGCGCGGATCGATCAGCCACAGACCGCTGTGCATTTCGTTCATCACGTAGCCAAAACCCAGACGCGCGTCGGGGTCCGCAAATGCCATCGATCCGCCCATGCCGCCGTGGCCGAAGGTGCGCGGATTCGGGCCCATCTTTTCCTTCGGCGTCGACAGCATGAAGCCGAGGCCGAACCGAGTGTACAGCGGCAGCACCGCATCGGGCCCGTCTGATTGCTCGACCAGCGCACCGTCGATCGCCGTTTGACTCAGCAAGCGCGTCCCGTTGAGCGCACCACCACTCGCGAGCACGCCGTACACGCGCGCCAGCGCACGGGCGTTGGTGTGCCCGTTGGCCGCGGGAATTTCCGCTGCGCGCCATTCGCGCGAGTTGACCGCGTCGAGTGCTACCGGTGGATTGATGAACGCCTTCGCGAGCATCGACTCAGGATCTTTGAGTATCTCGGCGAACAAATCGGCCTGCTCCGCCGTCGGGGGCGGCGGGAGAATCAGCGGCGCGACGCGGGGCTCATGTTCCGCCGGCAAACCAATGTGGAAATCGACGCCGAGCGGCTGCGCCACTTCATCGCGGAAGAACGTGCCGAGAGTCTTGCCCGTGATCCGGCGCACGACTTCACCGACGAGCCAACCGTACGTCACGGCGTGGTAGCCATGTTTGCTGCCGGGCTGCCACCACGGCTCTTGCGCCGCCAGCGCCGTCGCCATCGTCAGCGGCTCGTACATCGCGTGCGGGGACATCATTTGCTTCACTGCCGGCAACCCCGCCTGATGACTGAGCAGGTAACGCACCGGCAGGTCATCCTTTCCGGCTTGCGCAAACTCCGGCCAGTACTTCGTCACCGGCGCGTCGAAGTCGAGGCGCCCTTGATCCGCCAGGCGGTGCGCGCAAATCGCGGCCATCCCCTTGGTGGTCGAGTAGACGTTGACGATGGTGTCGGGCCGCCACTCCTTGGTGCGCGCCACATCGGCGTGGCCAGCCCACAAATCGACGACGGGCTGGTTGTCGATCGTGATCGACAGCGCGGCACCGGTCTCGCCAAAAGTGGAGAAGTTGCGCACGAAGGTGTCACGCAAGGGTGCGAAGCGCGCATCACAGGTACCATGGATCGTTGGGGTCACAGTTCGTCCTCTCTTTCTTCTTGTTCCGATCTCCGTAGGGTCCGCTGTGCGGACCACTCTTGTTTGGACTAACGTTCGCGCTTGCCCCAGTCGCACAAGGCCTTGCCGAGGGCGGCCGGGGCTTCGAGTGCGAGCAGATGGCCGGCATTGGGGATCTTCAGCAGCTGCGCGTTGCGGATCTTCTGCTTGAAGATGTCGGCATACGACGGCGCGATGAAGCGATCATTGGCACCCCAGACAATCAAAGTCTGGGCTTGAATGCGCCACAGCCGCCGCTCGAGTCCGTTCTCCGGCACCGGGAAGAGAAACTTCGCCGCCGTGCGGGCGCCGCGCGCTAACGCGATGAGCGTCTCGACCTGCGCGGCGGTGCGATCGTCCTTGTCGCTGATGAGCGCATTCAGTCCGAGCATGGCCTGCGCCGCCGGACACTTGATGTCGTGAAACAGCAACGGCACCATCTCGTGGTTCATCATGCCGAACATGTCGGCGACCGGCGCTTCGTCGCGCCACAACCCGATCGGCGCCGCCAACGCGAGCCGGCCGATCTTGTCGGGACGCAGTGCGGCCATCTCCGCCGCCATCCAGCCACCCATCGACTCGCCGACGACGTAGGGTCGATTCAAGCCGAGTGAGTCCATCACATCGAAGCCGTGCAGAAACAAATCGAACTGATCGTCGAGATAGTCGAGACCAGTGGATTGACCAAATCCCGGCAGCAGCGGTGCGTAGACGTGGAACTCGCGCGCCAGCAGCGGCAGCACCCCCGCCCACACGGGCACGCCGCCGGCGCCGTGTAAGAACAGCAACGGCGCGCCGTCGCCGGCTTCGAGAACTTCAATCGTTGGGCGCTCGGCACCGAGCGCCAGCATGCGAGACTTCGCCGTATCCGCGCTCACGACCGCGCCTCCTGTCCGTTGGCCGCCCGCGCCGCGCGCGCGGCGGGCCCGTTGGTGCTTCCTGGTGCCACCCGTTGCGCTTTCGGCAGCGCCTTCGGCCACCAGTGGTCTTCGTACTCGTTCCAGATCGGTCGCAATTTCGGCAGCACTTCCTTCGCGAATACCTCAGTCGAGCGATTCACCAGATCGATCGGCGCCGAGCCGATCTGCAGGCCAAGGATCAAGTGCCCAATGCGCAGCGACTTCGCCAGTTCTTCCAGTTGCTGCCGCACCGTCGCCGGCGAACCCGCGACGATGTAACGCTGATCGACCAGCTCCTTCCAGGTCTTGTCCATCCCCATGTTGCCCTTGGTGTTGCCGACCTGGGCGACGACACCGGCACGCAGTGATGCTTCGCTGCGATAGCCCGGTGCCTCGCCGAAGCCGGGGTAGAGGTGCAAGCACTTGTTGAAGAAGTAGTCCACGTGCGGCCACCACTCGCGCTCGCACGCGGCGTCGGTATCGCTGATGCAGACCTGCTGGAAGAACGCGCCGCGGTACGGGTTGGCTTCGATACCCTTCTTCGCGCAGTGCTCCCAGTAGCCGTTCATCATGTTCAGCGCGCGCTTGTAGCCGCTAAACGAGAGATAACTGTAGTTGTAGTTGTGGTCGAGGCAGAAGTCCCACGTTTCAATCGAGCCGAGACCGGGAATCCAGATCGGCGGATACGGCTGCTGGATCGGCCGCGGCCACAGGTTCACGTAGCGCAGTTTGGTGTACTTGCCGTTCCACGCAAACGGCTCGCGCTCGCACCACGCCTTGATGATGAGGTCGTGGCCCTCGCGGTACTTGTCACGGACGGTCGCCGGGTTCTGGCCGTAGCAGTAGTTGATATCCATCGAGGTACCGACCGGGAAGCCGGCGATGAGGCGCCCACCAGAAATCACGTCCAGCATCGCGAACTCTTCGGCTACGCGCACCGGCGGGTTGTAGAGCGCGATCGAATTGCCGAGCACCAGGATCATGGCGTTGGTCGTGCGGCGCGTGAGCGCGGCGGCCATGAGGTTGGGCGATGGCATCATTCCGTAGGCGTTCTGATGATGCTCGTTGACGCCGACGGCATCGAATCCGCACTGGTCGGCGTATTCGAGCATGTCGAGGTACTCGTTGTAGAGTTCGTGCCCGCGCTCGGGGTCGTAGAGACGATTGGGTACGTCGACCCACACGCCGTGATAGCGCTCGCGAAAATCAGTCGGCAGCCAACGATAGGGCATCAGATGGAACCACGTGAACTTCATCGGTAGGTCTCCTCTCGACGGTGCGGCAGCGCGGCAGTGGGCGCAGGCCACGGAGCCGGAGCATAACTGCACCCTGGCGCGCGAATCAATCCCTCAACTTGCGATGCCCTCAACTTGCGATGCCCTCAACTTGCGATGCCCTCAACTTGCGATCGGCTCAGACGGGATAGATGAGCGAACCGGCAATCAGGTTGCCATCGAGAATGCACAGCTTCTCTTGGAACTTGAGTCGTCCATCGAGACGCACGAGGTGATCGAGATACCGACCGGCGTTGAACACCGCAACTCCCTGGTCAATCGTACTCTGCAGCAGCGCAAAGTTCGCGCGCACACGCAGGCCTCCGTCGGGCTCTTCACTGATGCGGATGCTGCTGACCAAGTGGCGCAGCGCGCGCGGGGTGAATACGTTGGTCTTGCGCACCGCCGCAACGCGATCTCGCAACATCCCCTGGCTCTCGCACATCACCAGCGCGAGCGGCAGGTCTCGCTCGTAGTTCTCGCGCGGGACGATCTTGTAGAGACAGGGGTCGGTAAAGAACTCCGGCCAGCGCTCCAACTCGTCCTCGTCGAGGCAGGCGACGTAGTCGGCGTAAAGTTCATCGACCGCGCAGCGGAGGGCGTACGGATCCATCGCTCACACTCCTTAGAAGAGGGACGCGGCGAAGGAAAGAGGGCGCACGCCGTGCGCTCTCTTCTCCGGTCATCCCGACCGCGAGGCGATGCCTTCAACGAACGCACAGTAGCGGACGTACCCCAAGCCCTCGTACACACCGATCGCGGTGGCGTTGCGTTGAGTCACGTTGAGCGCGATCGTGCGCAGACCGCGGCGCAACAGCTCCGCCGTCACGGCACTGGTGATGCGAGCGCCCAGTCCGCGGCGACGCTGATCGCGCCGCGTGTAGATGTTGCCAACGGCACCGACGCTTTCGGCATCCGATACCAGATGGGTCCCGCCCGCTGCGATCAATTCCGCTCCGGCGCGAATGGCGAAAAAGACACCCTGCTCGACCATCGACGGGTAGAAGAAATCGGGGGCTTCACCGCTGAGATCGCCGTCGGCGTAGAGTCGTTGCAGCGCCGGAACATCACCGACACCGAGCCGAACGACATCGTCGCTCGGCTGCGAGTGAAAGCGCGACCTATCCAGCACCATCCGCCACATGAATTGCTCCGTGCACAGCGGAAAGCTCGCCTTGATCGACGGCAGCAGGTCCGTGCGGATGTGCAGATACAACTTCCGCACGCCGGCAATCTCGCCCAGCAGCGTGTGCACGACGTCCGGGGCACCGAGGGTGAAAAGCACCGGCGGTTCGAACTTCGCATAGAGCAGCACCAGCGCCGGTTCGCCGCTCGACGTACCGTACCAACGGCAATGCTCGAAGAAATCCGGCTCCAGATCGCCAAGCGCATATACCGACCACGAACGATCGGTCTCGAGGATGGCGCGAATCGTAGCGGGGTCAGTCAGGCGAGGCATGTCGATTCAGTAGGCAGTAGGCAGAGGGCAGTAGACAGTTCCGTCGCGGTCATCTTCCTCCCACTGCCTACCGCCTACTGCCGTCTGCCTACTACTCACAAGCGCATCACCTCGCGGTAGTAGCGATAGAAGCCACGGATCGCGGTCTCGGTGATCATATGGTCGGTGTTGGTGGAGTCGCGCCCGCCGAGCTCGATCACGGCGGCACCAGTTTCTGCGGACGACACCCCCGCCTGCGAGGACTCCATCATTTCGCTATCGTCGATCGACACCAGACCGGCCGGTCCCATCAGATTCGCCTGGCGCAGCCGGATCTGCGTCATCGCCGCGCTGTCGCTCTGGTAGCCGAAGAAGGTCCACACCAACTCGAACGCTTCGGGTCCGCGGGTGACTAACTGGCGCGTGGCGAGGGTGTTGGATTGCTGCTGCACAATCAGGTTCGGCCAAATCGTCTGCATCACCACGGTCGCGTCACCGGGGAATTCCTTCACCGGCGTGAGCAGCTTCGGGTCGTTCAACTTGAAGTCGGCGAGAAACGATTTCATCTCCTTCGTCTCCTCCGACGGCTGCTGCCCACCGCGGCGCGAGATCAGTACGGCGTGGCGGCCGCTGTCGTCCATCTGCACCGCCGACGGTTGATCCGCGCGAAACAGCCCGAAGGTGACGAGAAACACGTGCAGCAGGCTGGCGTGGTACGGGTCCTTGATGTTCTCGAACATGAGCTTCCAGTTGCTCGGGATCACTTGCCGCATGTAGCCGAGCACGCGCAGCGCGCGGCCGTCGAAGACGCGATCGAAGTACCCAAGCATCGAGGCGCCGAGGTAGTCTTCGAACGACGGCATCGCCGCCGCGAACGAGGCGAAGATGACTCCGTGGCGCTCGGCAACGCGCAGCCGCTGCAGCGAATGATCTTCCAACTTGAAGTCGTCCGGCATTCCGCCCTGCCGTCGCAGCCCCTTGCGGAAGGGCACACCGATCAAGTTGCCGCGCAGATCGTAGGTCCACTGATGATAGGGGCACATGAACTCGCCGGCGTTGCCGAAATTAGCGCGGCAAAACTGCACGCCGCGGTGCGCGCAGCGATTGACGACGACATTGATGCCGCCCTCACGATCGCGCACGACGACCACGGGCTGATCGCCAATGAAGGTACGCTTGAAGTCGCCCGCGTTGGGAATCTCAGCCGTCAGGCCGACGTACGACCAGCTCGCACCGCCAAAGATGTGTTCCTGCTCGCGGGCGTAGATCGCGGGGTCGGAGTAGACCCAGAACGGCACGCGGCAGTTGCCCTCTTCAGGCCACTGTCGCGATGGTCCCGTCGTCTTTTGTTTTGGTGGCGCGGGCGTCCCCGCCCGCATCCGAACTCGCGGCATGGAGCGACGCTTAGCGCGCTGCAGGCCAACGGTGCAAGTAGGGCCAGCGCCCGCTCTGGAATCATTGGATGCGGGGCTCGCGCCCCCGCGCCCCTACGAGAGGGAAACCGCGGCCGGTTTTCCTCTCGTGCTCTCCTTTCCCGCCTCGGAGCCGGGCAAATGGGGCGCGTCACTGAGCGACGGCCTCGCGCAAAGATTGGCGAGTAAAGACACCTCACGTTCACGCCAATGGCCGAGTGCTGCATCCGAGCGACGGCATCTGCGGGGATTCAAGAAGGCCGCGTACTCCCTTCACAGTTAGAGTCGGATGCCCGGCAAGAGAAGAAGAGAAGCCATCGGAACCTCTTCGCGAGAGCGCGTGACGCTCGGATCACAGAAGCCCAGAGGCTACCCTCGGCGTTGAGCAGCCCAGCATTGGTATCGCAGCACGGCGCCGTCGTCGCGCGGCGTTCGCGTGAGGCCGACTCAGGGAGCAGCGGCCCCCTTCGATACGCTTGGCTACTCACGGCAGGCTCCGCCGAGCGCAGCGGGCGCGAAGGAAAGCGCGGCGCAGCCCGCACTCAACTTGGACACGCAAGTCGTGGACTCGGCGATCTAGCGACCGAAGTTCTGCAGGCGACGACTCGGGCTTGCACCGACGCTGCCCTTGCTGGATACCAACCGAGTGAGAACACGAAGGGAGACCTCATGGCCGAACTACTACTCCTCATTGAAAAGAGCGAAGGCATTGCCACACTCACCTTGAACCGTCCCACGGCAATGAACGCCCTGTCGCGCGCGCTGCGAGCCGCGATCGTGCAAGCGTTCACTGAACTCCGCAACGACGCGGAGACCGGCGTGGTCATCCTGACCGGCACCGGCAAGGCGTTCTGCGCGGGGTTGGACCTCAAGGAGCTCGGCGGCGAGAGCGAGGCGCCTAGCGACAACGAATCCGCCATCGCCGGCGCCGATGTCGTGCGCGCGCTGACATCGTACGATCGGCCGATCATCGGCGCGATCAACGGCTTCGCCATCACCGGCGGCTTCGAACTCGCGCTCGCGTGCGACATTCTGATCGCGTCGACCAACGCGCGCTTCGCCGACACCCACGCGCGCGTC
>JBGOUW010000186.1:0-8761 GCA_041477755.1 Binatia bacterium | reverse complement strand
GCCCTCGGGATATTCGGCGGGTTTGCCGAGCTTGAACTTTTTCGACGGCTCGTAGAGCACACGCGGCACGAACGCGCGCACCACCCCGGCGACCTGGGTGACGATCGCGGCGACGACCGCCCACTGGCCGATCCACTGCAGTACGCGGCGGCGTTCAGGCTCGGCCGGCAGTGACATCGTTGACCTCCTCGAAACGGAATCGTTCCATCGTGATCGCGCCGGTCGGACACCGAATCGCACACAACCCGCACCGGATGCAGCGTTGCTCGGCGTAGAGGAAGGCGGTGTGCGATCGATCAGCCGGCGCGATGGCCGCGACGGTCGTGGCATCGGTCGCGCTCAGGGCCAATCGCTTCACCGGCACGAAGCTAATGCAGTTTTCCGGGCAGATGTCGGCGCAGCGGGCGCACAAGACGCACAAGTCACGATTGTAAATCGGATGCACGTGACAGGTGAGACAGCGATCCGCCTGCTGCCTCGCCTCCGCCTCGGTGTAGCATTGCTCAACCTCGGTAATACCCGTCCGCCGGTCGACGGGCACGACCGGGACGTAGCGTGCGAGCCGCTCGTAGCTCTCGGGCATCCGATAGGTGGCGAGCGGCTGCTCTTCGACAACGATCCGCATCGCCGGCCGATCGCGGCGGCCACCGAGGTAGACATCGATCGAGGCCGCAGCGCGCTTGCCGTGCTCGGCCGCCGTGATGAGCAGACCGGGTGGAAAGGCGCCATCGCCGCCGGTGAACACGTCGGGCGCGGTGGTGGCCAGCGTGGCGGGATCAACCTTGATCAGCCCGGCTGGAGTGAGCTCGACGCCGTCCTCCGGCCGCAGAAAGCTGTAATCCGAGCGCTGTCCGATGGCCAGCAGAATGGTCTGAGCCGGAACGACGCGCTCGCTCCCGGGAACGAAGGTGGGATTGAAACGCCCCTGGTCGTTGAAGACGCGCGCACAGCGAATCAGCTCGATACCGCTGGCGCGTCCATTCTCGCCCACAATGCGCTTCGGGCCCCAACCGGAGATGAAGTCAATGCCCTCATCGCGCGTCACGTCCATCTCTTCGCGACCTTGGACTGAGCGCATCGCCGGCATCTCATCGAGTTGCTCCAAACTCACGACCGAGACAGTGAGCGCGCCGCGCCGCCGGGCTTCGCGCGCGGCATCGAGGGCAACGCGCACTTCCGTTCCGATTACGCGCCCCAGCTCTTCCGCGGCGCGTTCGGCGCCGCTCAACAGCAGCCGCACGGCGGTGCGCGCGGCGTCGAGCGCCACCAACCCGCCGCCAACCACGATGACGCGCTGGCCCACGTCGACGCGGTAGCCGCGGTTGACGTTGAGCAAGAAGTCGATGGCCTTGACCACCCCGTCCATATCGCCGCCCTCGATGGCCAGATCGCACCCCCGGCCGGCGCCGACGCCGAGGAAGATCGCGTGGTAGCCGGCGGCGCGGATCTCACGCAGGCCGAACTGCGCGTCGAGCGGGCGGCCAAAGATGAACTCGACGCCCACGTCACGGATTTCGGCGATCTGCCGATCGATCACTTCACGCGGCAGGCGGTACTCAGGAATGCCATAGCGCATCATGCCGCCACCGTGTTCCATCGCCTCGAACACGGTTACGGCGTAGCCCATGATGGCGAGATCATGCGCGCAGGCCAGTCCCGCGGGACCCGCGCCCACGACCGCAATCTTGGCTCGCGCGCCGCGTTTCACTCCGAGTGATTCGACGTGGCCCGGCGTCGTGCTCTGACAGGCGCCACGGGTCGACTCCGACACCGCATCAATATGCAGTGGCGCAAAGGACTCGGGGCCGAACCGTTCGGTGACGAAGCGCTTCAGTGGCCGGATGGCAACCGGGGCATCAATGGCGCCGCGCCGGCAGGCGTCCTCGCACGGGGCGCCGCATGTGCGCCCACAGATGGAGGCGATGGGGTTGGGCGAGCGCGCCACCGCGTAGGCTTCCGCGTAGCGCCCCTCGCCGATCAGTTGAACGTAGCGGCCCGCGTCGGTCTTGACCGGGCAGGCGACGACACATGGGACGTTCTCGCGAAACCACGTCAGCGGCCGGATCGCCGTGGGCACCGTGTCGGTCGTTTTGCTCATCGAAGGCGCCGGCGGGTCAGGGCTCCTTGCAGAAGCCGCGGACGACCTTCACCAGCGCCTTGATCTCGTCTTCCGACAGCGTGCCGCCCCACGGCTGCATGTCGGCGGACATGCCGATCGACTCGCCGCCTTCGCTGATGACCTTGATCAGTTCGTCGTCCTTCTTGTCCTTCATGACTTTGCAGTCGGTGTAGTTGCGCGGCTTCGGGTTGAGCATGGCCGCCCCCGGGCCGTCACCCTTGCCCTCGTCCCCGTGACACTTACGACAGTAGGTCTGGTAGTTCTCTTTCGCTTTCGCCAATGCCGCGTCTTCAGCCGGCGCGGGCGTCACATGCAAGAGAACCGGCGCACCTACCAGGACGATTGCGCACACCAACGAACGAACTGTCCGCATGGGAATCTCCCTTCTCCGTTTCCGCCGCCTGCTGGCGCGCACCTGCTGAACGCGCAATGGATACGCTGCTATTCCGCTACCACCACGTGTTGAACGGCGGGTGCTGCCAATCGATGACACTGCCGTCCGCAGCAAAGACGACGGAGCCGCTGCCGACGTCCGGGTACGAATAGTACCAGACCGTATTTGCGCTGACGTTCATCGTTCGCTCGGGGCGACCGATCAGCGCTTCAACCTGCTCCAGACTCATGCCTCGCGTGATGTTGTGCCAGCGCTCGCGGACGCTCGCTTGCGGGATTGACGGCGTTGCGGCCGGCCCGGCCGCCGGTGCGGCGTTCTCCAGCGCCGCTGCGACTGGAGCATTCGACTCCGGGCGCGCCGACACCTGCCGCTCCAAACTCTCGACTCGGGCGTTGAGGCTCTGGAGCGTCCGCTTGAGTGCCGTGACCTCCTGGCGCAAATCGTCGATGTCGTTGCTCTCGGCCCGTCCGGGTGTGCCGCCAATCAACCACGCCGTCACGACGATGAGCACAACCACGAGGCGCACTGGCGTATACGACTTCATGTCGCTGTCCTTCACCTGGCCGGCCGGAGCACGTGTCAGTATACCAGCCATATGAGGAGATAAAGCGTATTGTTGTCGAATGCATCACGGCCTGAGCCATCGTAGTTGTTGGCGCCTCCATTAAACTCGGTGTAGGCGGTGTACAAGGCGGACAGGCGCACATTTTGCCATGGAAAGTAGGCAATTTCGGCCAGCACCCCGTCACTATCGGGACTGCCATTGGCACTGCCGCTGATCGCCGCGGGGGCATAGAGGCCGGAGTCTGAAGTTCCGTGGATCAGAAAGTAGCCGAGTGATAGCGCCAGCTGATTCTGGAAATGATAGATGCCGTCGAGTCGGACGGTGTGCAGCTTGTCGCTTTCGTTCGACGAGCCGCCGGCGGCGTGCGTGGCGTCGAGCTGTTGATTCTCGTAGATGTAGGTCACGTGGGCCGACAGCGAGTCCGTGCCGAGCGCCCGCTCGTATTGGGCGTCGAACGCGAGGTCGGTGAATTTGTTGGTGGCGCCGGCAGTGCCGGTGGGAATCACTTGCGCGAAGAGTCCGAAAGTACCGACTTCGAGATAGTTCGGTCCCCAAGTCTGCTGCCAGGCCACGCGCCAGTAAGGGGCAACGTCCCGCAGCGTACAATTGCTGGTAGTCGATGGTGGTTGCGGCGCGCCAATTTGTGCCGAGCGGTAGAGGGTTACGTTGGCGTAGAGGTGCTTGTTCCACAGAAAGTAGCCGCCCAATCCCGCTACCTGCTGCGCCAGTGCACCGTCGACCAGCGCGCCCGCCGCCGGACTGGGGGCCGAGTCGGCGGAGGCAAACGGGAAGGTCCACGCGGGCGTGCTGTGCCAGAGGTCCTCCACCGTGGGGTTGTTGTTGAGCGTAACCCCATAGATCAGTTCCCGGTCGCCGATCTCGGTGTCGTTGGCGTACCGGATGTCGGTATTGTCGAGAGTGAAGTTGTCGTCCTGGCCGGTGTACGTCGCCTGCAGGAACATCCCGATATGAGGCGTGATCTCGCCGGCCAGGAAGATGCTGAGCTGCTGCGGAAATTCGACGTTGGCGTTCTGCGTGCCGGGCTGCTGCTTGTCGGTGCGCGTTAGAGAGGTCTGCAGCATTACGGACAGGGGAAAAGTCCGATTGATGTTCAGCGGCGCCACCTTGTCGGTCCCGGGCTCTTCGAGTTGTTCCTTCATCGCCTGCGCCGTGTACCCGTGCATCTTGAAGGCTCGCCCGAACGCCGTCAGCTCGAGAAAGACGGTATGGCACGAGGAACACGCCAGACCGGTCTGCCGCGCAAAGCTCGGCACCGCCTTGGCATCGCGGGCGCCAAGCACCGCGAACGCCACCAGCGCAACGGAGATGATCAGGAAGCGCCCGTGTGGCTGCTGTCTACTGCCCTTCGTTTCTTCCCAGACTCCCAAGCGAGACGACTTCATCGCGTCCTCCTTGTCGTGACGTGTTCACGTGATGGGGCGGCGCCCCGTGCACCTTGCCCTCGCACGTTCGCAAGTGAGATGGTTTTGGCATTCGACGAGGCTTCAACCATGTCTGTCTGCCAGTTGCTCGGCCTAGATGGCTTCAGCACAAGTCCTGCCAGGCCCCGGCTGAGTCGGCTGCGTGCGCGGATCGGGCGCCTTTTCCGGCTCCTGAGAAACCGCGGTGCGATTTTCTCAAGTTCCATCGAAGACTGCTGACGTGAAGCACCATCCGCCGAGCAAGCCGCTTCGGACTCGCCAGCGTGATGGCGGACCCCGGACTGCCAACGGGATCGCTGTTGCTGGCGCTGGTCGGATTCAACACCGGGGTCGAGGCGGGTCAATTGGCAATCGTCGGTTCGTTTCTTCCGCTCGCATACGTCGTGCGGCGTTCGTGGTTCTACCAACGTTTCACCTTCGTCGTTGCGTCTTCACTGATCGCGGTGCTCGCCGCGGTGTGGTTCGTCGAGCGGGCGCTGGACCTACGGCTGCTCTCGTCCTGAGGTGCGCAGCCGATCACGATGCGCGGCGGTGCGATCTCTGATATGCGCAACACGCAGCGGGTACAGTGGTGCATGTCGGCTGATTGGGTTTCGATCGGTTCAGTGATGGTCCTTGGCCTTGTGCTTGGATTGAAGCACGCGCTCGACGCCGATCACGTGGCGGCGGTGGCGACCATCGTAAGCGAACGGAGAAACTTGCTCAGCTCGTCACTGGTTGGCGCGCTGTGGGGCGTCGGTCACACGCTGTCGCTCTTGATCGCCGGTGTCGCCGTCATCGTATTGCACGTCCAAATCGGCGCGCGCCTCGCCCTGGCGTTGGAGTTCGGCGTGGCGGTGATGCTGATCGGGCTCGGTGCAAATGCGTTGCGTGCGGTCGCGCGCGGCGGGCGCGTCCATCTGCACGTCCACGAACATGGCGGTCGATTGCACTGGCACCCTCATACCCATGAACCCGAGGGGGCGCTGCCGAGCCACCACCGCATCGGCGTGCGGCCGTTGCTAATCGGCATGGTGCACGGTCTCGCCGGCAGCGCGGCGTTGATGCTGTTGGTGCTGTCGAGCATTCCGTCGCCGCTGATCGGCTTCGCGTATATCGGCGTGTTCGGCATTGGCTCGATCGGCGGAATGCTGGCGATGAGCGTGCTGGTCAGCCTGCCGGCGCAGCTGACGGCCGCGCGTTTCACGCGAGCGCACCTCGCCGTGCGCACGCTCGCTGCACTGTTCAGCCTTGGTCTCGGGCTCTCCATGGCCTACCGGATCGGTGTCGTCGACAGACTGTTCGTGTAAGCTCCCGACATGGCCATCTACCGAAGAGCCATCAGCGCCGCATTTGCACTGGTCCCGCTCGCGTGGGTCGGCAATGTCGGGGCGTTTCCGCTGACGCAAAGTTTGGGCAACAGCGGCTCGCGCGAATTTCACTTCTGCCGTCTCGAGGTGTCGTCCCGCGCCACGGCGTGTGGCAACACGCCAGCATGCCTGCAGTTCGATTCGGCAGCCGGACCGATCTGGCTCGATGTGCACCGCATCGCATCGCTCGCGGAGTTCATCGAGGGCACGGTGCTGCTGCGAAACATGTTTCCGTTCACCACTCGCTTGTCGCTAGTCGGCGATGCGGCGCTGCTGCCGCAGCTGACCGCGAGCGCGGCCCCACTTGCCTTCGATCTGCACGGCTACTGGTACCCGAGCGGGCGGCGGCTGTTGCTGCTGGATCTCACTCGTGTTCGCGAGCGGTAGTTTTTGACATCGCACCCAGTGGCGCGTAAGAGTCACCGTCGCTCATGGGCCGCAGTTCGCACCAACTGATCAGTGCCGTCGCTATCGCGGTGATCGTCACGCTCTTTACGGCGCCGTTGGCAGGTCCGCTCGCCAGGGCGTGCGACCACTGTCCGCCGCAGTGTCCGATGCACGCCCGGGCTGCCGGATGCCATCAGGGCAAGACGATGGGCTGTCACAGCCAGCGAGGTGGGTTGAGGCTCATGAGCGCCTGCCGCCACGCTGCCCATGAGCAGGCGTCGACGCCAACCGCGCGCGCCGTGCTCCCCACGCGCGACACAGTCATCGCCGTATCGTTGCTGTCGCCAGTCATGCCGCAGCTCTACGCCTTTGCGGCGCAGCTCGCACCCGAACCGCCGACCGACCCGCCGAGAGTGTTGGGCACCTGACCTGACACCGGTTCACTTCTCAGTTACTTCGCCCCGTCGCATCCGCGGCGGAGGAGGCGCGCATGCGAACCTTTTGCACGTGCGCCGTGATGATCGTGCTCGGCTGTTTAGTAGCAGCCGAGGTGCGTGCTCACGGCGTGGTTGGACAGCGATCGTTTATCGAACCCTTCGTCACGGAGGACGTTAACCCCAAGAACGAATTTGTCATCGCCCGCCCCGAGTGGAATCATTCCCATGACGGCAAATCGTTCCGCCTCGGCTTTGGGCTGGAGAAAAAGCTCGCGGACACCCTCAGCATCACGCTCGACTCCGAGTGGGACAGCATCAGCCCACACGATCCGGCTGAGCCGCAAACCACTGGCTTCAACAATCTCGGCATCACCTTGAAGGACGCCTTCTACACTAACCCAGAGCACGAGGCGATTCTCTCTGCCGCGTTAGAGGCGACGGCACCGACGGGCACATCCGATGTCGATGCCGAGCAGGCCTGGTCGTTCAAGCCGTTTTTCCTCTACGGCAAAGGCTTCGGCGATCTGCCGCGATCGCTCCGCTATCTACGGCCCTTCGCCATTCAAGGCGACGTGGGGTTCGAGATCTCTATCGATCACGATCGGACGACGATCCTCGCACACAACCTCACGCTGCAGTACAGCATCCCCTACCTCGAGGCCTTCGTCCGCGACATTGGTCTGGGGTGGCCATTGAACGACTTCATCCCCATGACCGAATTCAACTTCGAGCACGGCATCAACGGACAGGAAGACGGCAAATCGAAGATCATCGCAACGCCGGGTTTCGTCTACATGGACCGCTACGTCGAGGTCGGCGTCGCGGGCCGTTTCCCGCTCAATGATACCGCGCACCAGGACATGGATTGGGGCGTGATCGGAATCGTGGACCTGTTCATCGACGACATTTTCCCGGCCAGCAAGTGGCAACCGTTTTAGGTGTGCTATGCGGCTGGACGTTAGGTTGTCGCTCGTCACGTTTGTTGTCGTACTCTTGGCCGGGCCCTTTACGGTCCGGCCCGTTTGCGCACACGCGTTTCTGGACCACGCTGAGCCGCGTGTGGGGTCAACCGTCCAGGGGTCACTCGCAGCCGTGACGCTGGTTTTCACTGAGGCGGTGGAAGCCTCGTTTTCGCACATCGGGCTGACCGACGCTTCGGATCAAGCGGTCAAGACCGGGCCGCTCGATCACCCGTCAACCGCGGAGTTGCGCGTGGCGTTTCCGCCACTGATACCAGGGATCTACACGGTGCACTGGGCGGTAACGTCGGTCGATACGCACCAGACGTCGGGGACGTTCGAGTTCACGCTGGTGGCGCCTTGACCGCGATCCTCACATTCATCGGCTGGCTCGACTTGGTCGCAACCATCGCGCTGGTGGGCGGCATCATCTACGCGACAGCGATCG
Organism: Binatia bacterium; assembly: GCA_041477755.1. Lineage (GTDB taxonomy): Bacteria > Desulfobacterota > Binatia > HRBIN30 > JACQVA1 > JACOST01. The sequence continues at coordinate 661 of JBGOUW010000186.1, read as the reverse complement.
GACCGCCGTCACCACGCAGCCGGCGCGTCATGCGTGCGGCTGCGCTCCTGCTCGGCGTCGTGCTCGCGCTCGAACTCGGCGTCACCGCGTGGCGCCTGGGCGCGGCCTCATCAACGACCGGTTTCGAATTCGTGGGAGAACTGTCGAGCACACAATGGGGGCGGTGGTGGACCGTGCGCGCTGTCGGTCTCGGAGCGCTCGTCGCTAGCGCGCGGATCGGGGGGCGATTCTCACCCGGACTAGCAGCACTGTGGCTCTTGCCGCGTAGCTTTCAGGGCCATGCCGGCGCGCACGGAGCGATGTCGGCGCTGATCGACTGGATCCATCTTCTTGCGGCGACGTGTTGGCTTGGCGCCCTGGTTCAGGTCGCGGGCCTCTCGCGCCCCTTGCCGGTGACCGTTGCCAACCGGCTGCGACGCCTCGCCACGATCTCACTGATTGCGTTGATCCCGGCCGGGTTTTACGGCGCGTTTCTGCACATCCCAAACACCGAGCGACTCCTAAACAGCCCGTACGGGCGGGCGTTGCTCGCAAAGCTTGCCCTGGTCGTCCTGTTGGTTGGCTTCGGAACGGTGAATCACTTCGTCTCGGTCCCTGCCGTGCATCGCGGCGATCCACGCGCGGCGCAGCGCCTATATCGTGTCGTTCAAATTGAAGTTGC
>JBGOUW010000590.1:0-3030 GCA_041477755.1 Binatia bacterium | reverse complement strand
GCCGCCGCCTGATTGCTCACGTAGGTGATGACCACCCGCGCGCCCTGGGCGGCTAAACGCTGCGCGATCGCGCGGCCGATACCGCGCGAGCCGCCGGTAACCAACGCGACCTGACCGGCGAGCGGGCTCATGCGATGCCGTGCACAGTGCGCCCATCAGCCAGCAGTTGGTCAGCCGCAATGTGAAACGGCTGACTGGTGGAGGGGCTCACCGGCAAACCGGTTCACTCTGCGCGGCCCTCGATGACCTTGCGACCGCGATAGGAGCCGCAGCGCGAACATGCGCGATGTCGCAACGTCGGTTCGCCGCAGTCCGGGCAGGTCGACAGCGCTGGCGCCGTCAGCGCATCGTGCGCGCGCCGCTTGTTTTTCTTTGAGTGAGAGGTCTTCCGTTTCGGGACCGCCATGTGTGAACTCCTTGTGATGGCCAGCAGCGTCGGCTGCTCACCGGGTTTGACGCTTAGGGATGAACCTTCAGTGTGCGCAGTACGGCCAATCGCGGGTCGCCGCGTTCCTCGTGGCAGTCGCACGCCGTCAGGTTGCGGTTGACGCCGCACTGCGGGCACAGGCCTGCGCACTCTTCGCGGCACAGCGGCCGGGTCGGCAACGCGAGCATGATCTGTTCGTGCAACAGCGGCGAGAGGTCGATCTCGTCGCCTTCGTAGTAGCTCAGGTCGGTGTCGTCTGCTTCCAGTTCGCGCCCTTCGCCGAGCTCGCGGTGCGGGGTGTAGATGAAGGAAAAGTCGAGCGCGAGCGGGAACGTGTACTCTTCGAGGCAACGCGAGCAACGGCCGACGATGTCGCCATCGACGCGACCTCCGAAAAATAGGTCGTCGCCGGCGCGATAGCACGACACGGTGACTGGCAGCATCGCCGGCAGGCGGAAATCCTGCACAGGCTCCGCCAGCAAGCGGGCGAGCGCCTGGGTCGGCTCGTCAAAGCGCCGCTCCTTGGCCGCGGCCTCGATATCGCGAACGTGAAATTTCACACGGGTATCCTAGGTGGAAAAGCGCCGGAAAGGTACCGAACGGACCCGCTAAGGTCAAGGCGGGGGTTGTGCGCAAGAACCCCTCGATACGCCGCCCTTCGATACGAAGCCTTCGGCTTCTACTCAGTGCGGCTACTGGGGAAGCGGTTTTCTCCGTCGATCGCACCGTGCAGCCAACGTTGGGCGCAGGGGAATCGAATTCCCCGGCTGAGTTGCCCCAAGTCGGCTCTAAGCCGACTACCTTGCGGGAGTCCACTTCAGTGGACTTGGTCTCGATTCAGCCAGGGAATTCATTCCCTGAACTTGCGCGGGACCCAGTCACCCTTTCGACGCGGCGGCGCGCTCGAGCCGGCGGACGCGACGGAACAGCTCCGGCAGACGGGGCAGGGCCGCCGAGATGCGCCGCCACACATGCATCTCGACCGCCGGATAGCCGCCGACCGTAACCCCGGCGGCGACATCGTTTGGGACACCGCTTTGGGCCGCGATCTGCGCTCCATCGCCAATGGTGAGGTGGCCGGCACTGCCGGCCTGTCCGCCCATCCGCACAAACCGCCCCACTCTCGTACTGCCCGAGATGCCGACCTGAGCGGCGAGCATCGCTCCCGATCCGACGTCGCAGCCATGCGCAATCATCACGAGATTGTCGATCTTGGCGGCGCGGCGAATGATGGTGTCGCCGACGGCGGCGCGATCGATGGTGGCGTTGGCGCCGATCTCGACCTCGTCCTCGATCACTACCCGACCGGTCTGCGGGATCTTCATGATCTGCCCGTGTTCGTCCGGTGTGTAGCCGAACCCATCGCCGCCGATCTTGGCGCCGCTCTGCAGCGTGACGCCGTCGCCGATGTGGACCCGTTCGCGCACGTTGACGAACGAGTGGGCGGTAAAGTTCCGGCCGATGGTGACGTCTTCCGCGATCACGACATGGGCGGCGATCTTGGCGCCGGCAGCAATCGTAGTGCGTTCACCGATCACGACGTACGGTCCGATCGCGGCGTTGGCGCCGATCGTCGCGCTGGTCGCGAGGACTGCGGTCGGGTGAACGCCAGGGATGAAGTGCGGTGGCCGATAGAACAGGCCCAACGCCCTGGCGAACGCGAGGTACGGATCGGCGGCGCGGAGGGACGGGATGGCGACCTCGTCAGCACTGGCCGCGAGAATGATGGCCGACGCTCGGGTCGTAGCGAGAAATTGCCCGTAGCGTGGGTGCGCGAGGAAGGTGAGGTGGCCCGGGCCGGCGTCTTCGATGGGAGCGGCGCCGGTGATCTCGACCGTGCCGCCGCCCCGCAGCTCACAGCCGATTCGTTGCGCGATCTCCGCGAGTTTCATTGTGCACACCTCCACATTGCGCGCGGACCTTAGCGAGGCCGCCAAGGTCGCGCAAATCGCTTCGTCGTTCGTGGCAAGCTGGGCGTCGTGAGTTCGTTGCGTGGGCGATAGTGCTGTGTTACGACCGCCGCCGGAGTTACAAATGCAGCAACCGGATTTTGACAAGCGCGGTGGCTTGCTGACCGTGGTCACGCAGGACGCCGACAACGGCGAAGTGCTCATGCTCGCCTACATGAACCGCGAGGCGTGGGAGCGCACGTTGGCCACCAAGACCGCGTGCTACTACAGCACGTCACGCCAGAGTTTGTGGGTCAAGGGTGAAAGCTCGGGCAACACCCAGGAAGTCGTCGAAGTGCGCGTCGATTGCGACGCCGACGCCGTGTTGCTGAAGGTGCGCCAGCGCGGCCCAGCCTGTCACGAAGGGTACCGCAACTGCTTCTTTCGCCTGGTCGAACCGACCGGTTGGCGCGTAACCGCCGAGCGCTTGCGCGATCCGGCCGAGATGTACCCCGGAAAAGCCGGTTGATCGAACCATGAGTCTCCTGAAGTTAGGTGTGCCCAAGGGCAGTCTCGAAGCTACGACCATCGAGCTGTTCCGCAAGGCGGGGTGGAAGATCAGCATCAGCGATCGGAGCTACTTTCCTCGCATCGACGACGAGCATATCCGCTGCTCGTTGGTGCGCGCGCAAGAGATGTCGCGCTACATCGAGG
>JBGOUW010000304.1:0-6273 GCA_041477755.1 Binatia bacterium | reverse complement strand
GCAATCGTTCGTGCGCGTCGATCGTATCGGAGTCACCGGCTTCTGCATGGGTGGCCGCATCACCTTTCTCACCGCGTGTCGCAACAGTGATGTAAAGGCCGCGGTACCGTTCTATGGCGGTGGTATTGGCAGCGCCCAGCCGAGCGAGAAGACCCCGAAGGCGCCGCTCGAATACGCCGACCGGTTGACCGCGCCGATGCTGTTGTTCTTCGGCGAAAGCGATCCGTTCATTTCGCTCGATGAAGTCGAGAAGATCAAGCAGCGGCTTGCCGAGCTGAAGAAGAACGCCGAGACCATCATCTACCCAGGCGCCCCGCATGGTTTCTTCTGCAATGAGCGCGACTCCTATCGCGCGGACGCGGCCAAGGACGCATGGGAGCGACTGACCAAATTCTTCGCCAAGCACCTCAAGGCGTGACCCCGGTCGACATCATCAATCCGGCCAGTGGCGCGCGCCTCGTGCTTACCTGCGAGCATGCATCGTACGCGATGCCGGTCGAGTACGACGACCTCGGTCTCGACGAGCACGAGATCCGTGATCACATCGGCTGGGACCTGGGTGCGCGCGCCGTGACCGAAACGCTGGCGCAGACGTTCAATGCGGCCGCGGTGCTCAGTGGGGTCTCGCGCTTGGTGATCGACTGCAACCGCGATTTGTCCGATCACGACTTGATCGTGACCGAAAGCCATGGCGTGCGTGTCCCCGGCAACGCCGATGTCGACGCAGCCGAGCGTCAGCGGCGCATTCGCGACTTCTACCGACCATACCATGAAGCAATCGACGCGGTGCTCACGCGCCGGCCCGGGGTCTTTCTGTTCAGCGTTCACAGCTTCACGCCAGAGCTGAATGGTCGCGCGCGCCGCTTCGACGCGGGCGTGCTCTTTGACGACCACGCCGCGGACGCCGAGCGATTTGGAGAGGCTCTCGCCGCAACCGGGCTGCGTGTGCGCTACAACCAGCCGTACTCAGGATTGGACGGCCTGATATTCAGCGCCCGCACCCACGGCCAGCGTCACGCCCTGCGCTATCTCGAACTGGAAGTGAACAACGGCCTGGTGCGCGACGACGCCGCGGTGCGAGAGATTGCGGCACACGTCGCAGTTGCGCTACGCACAGTCCTGGAGGAACAATCAACTTGATGAGCGCCAGCGTCTCGACCCGACGCACGATTCACGATTCACGACTCACGATCCTATGCGCGTCATTCTGATCGGCCAGGCGGCGTTCGCCGAAAAGGTGCTCGACGGCCTACGTGGCAATGGTCACGATGTGGCGGCGGTGTACTGCCCGCCCGATGCCGGGGTCAAACCCGATCCGGTCAAGGCGCGCGCACAAGCGCTCGGCATTCCCGTGCGCCAGCACGCGTCGCTCAAGCGCCCCGAAGTGCGCCAAGAGTTCGTTGACCTCCGGAGCGACCTTGCGGTGCTCGCCTATGTCACGCAGATCGTGCCCGAGAGCGTGTTCAGCGTGCCGCGACTCGGCAGCATCTGCTTTCATCCGTCGCTGCTGCCGCAGTATCGCGGCGGTAGCGCGATCCCCTGGCAGCTCATCAAGGGCGAGACGCGCGGCGGCGTCACAGTCTTTTGGGTCGACCCGGGCATCGACACTGGTCCGATCCTCTTGCAGAAGCAGGCTGATATCGGATTGGACGAGACCGCCGGGACGCTGTACTTCAACAAGCTGTTTCCACTCGGCATCGACGCGGTGCTGGAGTCGGTCGAATTGATCGCAGCCGGCAACGCGCCACGCATCACGCAAGACGAGTCACGAGCGACCTATGATCCACTGTGTCGCGACGAGCACGCGAGCATCGACTGGTCTCGCCCGGTTGCGCAGGTGTACAACTTGATCCGCGGCTGCGATCCGCAGCCGGGCGCCTATGTGATGTTCAAGGGCGAGAAGCTGCGACTCTACGATGCGCGCTGCGTCGAAGGCGTCTTGGGCGCCGGTGTTGTTGAACAGATCACCAGCGATGGCATGCTGATCGGCGGCCGTGGTGCCGCCATCCGCGTCAAGCGCGTCCGCCTCGGCGACAAGAAGGTCGACGCCGCCTTGTTTGCAGCCGAGCACGGGCTGACGGTTGGGGCACGGTTGGGGTGAGAAGGGTGAGCCGCTTGGCGCGGGTTCCGGAGTTGAGGTACACTCACGCTTACGAGGTTGAGCGCAATGACGACGCTTGAACGGATCATCGAGCAGGCGACACGCTTGCCGACAAGAGATCGCCGCCGCGTTTTGGATGCGGTGCGGAAGTCGCTGGACAATGGGAAGCGAGGTGCGAAGCCGAAGGGAAAGCGGGTGGTCCGGAAGGTGGCAGGCAAGGGACCCTACGCGACTTCTCTCGCCGCGGCTGGTACTGCCCATTCGGACTACACCGACGTGTCCAGCAACAAGTACAAGCATCTGGCTGAAATCTACGCGGACAACCACGAAGATACGTGAAGCGCGTATTCGTTGATACCGGAGCGTTCTTCGCGCTTCGCGTTCCAGAAGATCGGTTCCACGAGCACGCTCGAGTGCTGTACCAGAGAGCCAACGTCGAGCATTGGCGCCTCATAACAACCAACGCGGTGCTGATTGAGACGTATTCGCTGTTGCTGAGTCGTGCGCGAGGCGGGCGCCGCACCGCGATCGAGTTCCTCGATATGATCGCTAGTGACGACTATCGCGTCGAACGAACCCGCATCACCGACGAGCAACGGGCCGTCGCGCTCCTGCGTGCCCACGACGACAAGACCTACTCATTGTGCGACGCCCTCAGCTTCGTCGTGATGGAACGATTGCGCATCAAGGAGGCGATCGCCTTCGACCGACATTTCCGCGAGTACGGTCGGTTTACGATCTTGTAGGCCCGCTTCGGTTCCGCTTACTCGTCGTACTTCATCACGACGAGCACCTGCCCGCCGTCGACCATCGCACCCTCGGTGACGCGGACTTCGGTGACGGTGCCGGCGGCTTCGGCGACCAATCGGTTTTCCATCTTCATCGCCTCGAGGATGAGCAGCCCGTCGCCGGCGGCGACGTGATCGCCGGCCTTCACCAAGACCTGCAAAACCTTGCCGGGCATCGGGGCGATGATCTCCGGCGGCGCGAACGTGGCTACGTGTCCCGCCGAGCCGCTCTCGGGTGCGAACTGGTAGATCTCGCCGTCGATCGCGACCAATCGCTCCTTGCCTTTGCGCGCGATGGCGACGTGATGGCGCCGACCATCGACGACAAGCATCATTGTAGTCTCGTCGATGTAATGCGCTTCGACCACATGCTCGGTCTCGCCGATGCCAATGCGATACGAGCCGCCTTCGGGGTGAACGTCGACGGCGATGTGGTGCTGTTTGTGGCGGAGCGATATGCGCATCAGCCGCCAGCTCCTACTCGCCAATGCCCCAACGTGGCCCAGGGCGACGCCGGCGCGGCGGTTGCCCCGGCAGTGGTGGCGCGCTGCGGTCGTGTGGTGTCGATCGCCGCAGCGATGGCGGCAATCACGCGATGCTGCTCGCGCCCGCGCCACGACGGGAAATGCTCTTCGATGAAGTGCGTGTGGGTGTCGCCGCTGGCAAACGCCGGATGATCGAGTACGTCGAGCAAGAACGGAATCGATGTGGTGCAGCCCAGCACGACGTACTCGCGGAGCGCCGCGATCATCCGCCGCCAAGCGGCATCACGCGTCTCGCCCCACACCGACACCTTGGCCAGCATCGGATCGTAGAAGATCGGCACCGTGTAGCCGGCGCGGATGCCCGAATCAACGCGAACGCCGGGCCCGCCGGGTTCGCGCAAATGCAGAATCGTTCCCGGACTCGGTAGAAACGTTTGCGCCGCGTCTTCGGCGTAGATTCGACACTCGATGCTGTGGCCGCGCGGGCGGATGTCGTCCTGCTGCAACCACAAGCGCTCACCGGCGGCGACGCGCAACTGCGCGTGCACCAGGTCGATGCCGTTGACCCATTCGGTAACCGGATGCTCGACCTGCAGACGCGTGTTCATTTCGAGGAAGTAGAAGCGGCCATCCTGATCGAGCAGAAACTCGACCGTGCCGGCGTTCGAGTAGTTGACGCTGCGTGCCGCAGCAACCGCGGCTGCGGTCATCTGCTCGCGTAGCGCCGGCGTGAGCGCAGGGGAGGGCGTCTCTTCGATGATCTTCTGATGGCGGCGCTGAATTGAGCACTCGCGCTCGCCGAAGTGAACGAGGTTGCCGTGCTGATCGCCGAGCACTTGCACTTCGATATGGCGCGGTCGTTCGAGGTAGCGCTCGACGAACAGTCGCCCGTCGCCGAATGCCGACTGTGCTTCGCGTGCAGCGGCGGCAAACGCGGGTGCGAGATCCGCTTCGCTCCGCACGATCCGCATGCCTTTGCCACCGCCGCCGGCTGCGGCCTTGATGAGCAGGGGATAGCCGATGTCGGCGGCCACGCGCGGCAACTGACTCGCGTCGGCAACATCTTCGACCGCCGGCACCACCGGCACCCCCGCCTTCACTACCAGCTTCCGCGCCGCAACCTTGTCGCCCATCGCGGCGATCGCCTCGGCGCGCGGCCCAATGAACGTCAGCCCGGCATCGCTGACCGCTCGCGCGAACGCGGCGTTCTCGGCAAGGAAGCCGTAACCGGGATGGATCGCCTCGGCCTTCGTCTGTCGCGCCGCGTCGATGATGCGCTCGATGTTGAGATAGCTCTCGTTGCTCGGCGGCGGCCCGACGCACACGGCGTCGTCGGCACACAACACATGCGGCGCCGTTGCATCGGCCTCCGAATAGATGGCCACCGCTTCGATGCCCAACTCGTGGCAGCCACGAATGAGACGGACAGCGATCTCGCCGCGATTGGCGATCAATACTCGACGGAACAGAGTCATCGGTGGATTCCCTCTTTACGCTGCAACTCTTCGAGCAGCGCCTGCGCGTCCTTCAGATCGCGCGTGTCGAAGCCTTCGGTGAACCAGGCATAGAGCGGGGCGAGGAGGGCGCGGGCGGCGTCGCGCTTGCCCTGGGGCGCGCCCGGGCGCTGCCAGAGCCGCGCCAGGCTGGTGGCGGCGCGCAGCTCGAACGTCTTGGCCTCTTGCCGCCGGGCGATCTCCAGCGACTGGCCGAAGAGCGCCTCCGCCTCCTCGACCGCATTCCCGTCCGTGTCGAGGAGAATCTCGGCCCGCAGCCGGTGAAGCTCGGCATCGTAGTAATGCTGTCCCTGGTGCTCGGCGCGCGCGATGCCGAGTCCGAGGGCGCCCAGGGCCTCGTCGTGGCGCCCGACCGTCCGGAGGCCCTGGGCCAGCATTGACAGGAAGAATGGGGCTCCGATTCCGCTACCGATCTGAGCCAGCTCGACTAGCGCCTGCTGCATCTCCGCGATGCCCGCCTCGCTCTCCCCTGATTTGACCTGCGCCCGGCCTCGCAAAACCCTCCCCAGCCCCAGGTAGAACGGAAAGCCGAGGTGCTCGGCGAGAACCACAAGTTCTCCGACGCGCTCCCGCGCCGGGTCGAAATCGTCAAGCTCCACGTGGAGAGATCCAGCAAAGAAGAGAGCGGTCGCTAGACTGAGCGGATGGTCCACGCGTCTCGCCAGCGCCACCGCCTCCTCGCTCACCGCCAACGCGCGGTCGGAATGGCCACGGTAGAAGTGACACCAGGTCGCATACGAGCGGGCGACGACGCCACGGTCGAGCCCCACCACGTACGCTCGAGACGCATGCTCGCTGGAATTGTATAGACTGATGCTCTGCTCCAAATGCTGCAGCGCCCGCGAGAAGTTACCCTGGAAGAGCAACGGGGCACCGGCAACGGAGTGAGCCGAGAGGAGGTCAAACGCGTCGCCCGTGCGCTCGGCGGCTGCCAGGGCCTGCTGCCCGACCTCGGCCGAAGTCGCGAGGTCGCCCTTGACGAAATAGGCATTCCCCATTCCGGTGAGCACGCGCGGCAGGTCGGGCGACTCGCCGATCTGGGAGGCCAGCTCGCGCGCCCGCGCATAGGTCTGCTCGTTCTCCGGATGCGACCATCCCCTGGCCGCGGCGAGCGGCGCGCCGATCGCCATCTGCAGGCCGAGCTCCATCTGATGGCGCTCGCGCGTCTCCGGCAGCGTCCCGATCAGCGTTAGCGCGCGCCGCAGATGGCCAATGGCCTCCTCGTCCGCTGACCGCTGCGTGGCGCGCTCGCCGGCCCGCTGGTAGTGCGCGATCGCTTCGTCAGCCAGCCCCGCCTGGTCGTAGTGCCGCGCGATCACCTCGGGCTCGGACGCGACGCGCTCGGGGAAACGCTCTTCCAGCACCTGGGCGACCCGCCCGTGGAG
>JBGOUW010000585.1:0-3086 GCA_041477755.1 Binatia bacterium | reverse complement strand
TCGATGGCAACAATCCTCCGTAGCCGATGCCGACGATCACCAGACACGGCACCAGCAGCTCACGATGGGTCGGGACGAATAATAGCAGCGGATAGCCGAGCGCGATCAGCGCGAAATGAATCAGCACCATCGTGCGTTTGTCGAAGCGGTCGCACAGCCAGCCGAAGCTGATGCGTGAACACGCCGAGACGAGGAAGAACAGGCTCTTGTAGTCCGCCGCCTGAATCGGCGGATAGCCCAGCTCCTTGAGATGCACGAGGATGTGTTTGTTGTACGAGTAGCACGGCATGCCGCCGAGAAAGACGGCGGCGCCGAAGATCCAGAACGTCGAGGTGTGCAGCGCCTGGCGCAGCGTGTAATCGGCAGCGCGCGCCGCGGTGGCGGCAGCGTGACTGAGCGCGCCTTGCGCTGTCAATCCCATCGACTCCGGCCGATCGCGAATGACGGTCAACACCACCACCATCGGCGGTACGAACGCGGCGAGACTGATCCAGATGAACGCGGTGCGCCAATCGCTGGTTTCGATGAAGCGCGTGATCACCGGCGGTGCGATCGCCGCCCCCAGCGCGGTCGCCGCCAGGATGATCCCATTCACCAAGCCCACGCGATGGTGAAACCAGCGCGACACCAGCACCTGATTCGGCAGGATCGTTACCCCCGACATTCCGAGACCGATGAAGAACGACGCGGTGAGATACTCCGCCGGCGTGTGCACGTGCGAGAACAGAAAGAGCGCTGCCGACTGGATGATAATGCCGGCGACGAACACGATGCGGATCGGATAGCGGTCGATGAGAAACCCGGTGAGCGGCCCCATCGCGCCGACGGTCGCGATGATGATCGAGGTCGGCGCAAACACCGTCGTGCGCGACCAGTCGGGAAACGTATCGACGATGTACGGATAGACGGTGGTGATGGCGAACACGCCAAAGCCGAGCCCGAACAGCTCGATCACTACGCACGCTGCGAGCACGTACCAGCCGTAGAAGATGCGGTGCGGGCGTGGCGTCATCGCCCCGCCTCATTGCACATGGTGGAACCGGCTTCCAGCCTGTCGGCAGGGCGTCGCTGGGCGGCGTGGCTCTAGGCGTGCGCCAACGGCGCGAGCATCATGGGCAGCGGCTTCAGTTCGCGCCGCAACGGATCGAGTGACAAACCGAGCGCTTCGAGTGTAAAGGCGCCGAGCAGCAGGCTGTCTCCCTTCTCACCGAAAATGACGTCGGCCCCTCCCGCCCGTTCGCGATACTTGAAGAGGGCAATTCCCTTCTTGCGCACGATCTTGGAGCCGTCAGCCAAGCGAAATTCTTCCTTCCCAATCGGTTTGATGCCCAGCCGCTTCAAGATGCGAGCGGGCACCACCGAATACACGGCGCCCGAATCGATCAAGAATTCCAGCTTCTCGGTCACCCGCGGCTTGGCGGGGTTGCCGACTTCCACTTCCAAGACTGTCAAGCCCATCGCGTTCTCCCGTCTGCGGGATGATCGCGTGTCAGGGAGAAAAGTGCAACCACTGAGCGTTGCGTCGACGCAATCATCGTCGCCGCGGCGCTCCGGGTGCCGCCACTGCCGTGGCACCTCAAAGCGGTGACAAGATGACGAGCGGGATCTGACGCTTCGTCTTCGTCTGATACGCGTCGTAACGGTTGCTGTTGTTCTGGTTGACGAGCGGCCACAGTCGGGCGCGCTCCTGACTGTTGGCGACGCGCGCCCGCATGCGCGAGCGCTGCCGCCCGATCTGCACGCCGACCTCGGGACGGTCCTGAAGGTTGAGCAACCAGCGCGGCGGCTTGTCGCTGCCTCCGCGCGACGCAACCACCACCAGCTCGTCACCGTCCTTCAGGTAGACGAGTGCCGCCGTGCGCTCTTGTGCGGTCTTGCGGCCGGTCGTGCGCAGCAGCAGGACCGGCAGACCACCTAACCAAGTGAAACGGCCATCGGTCTTCTCATACAGCCATTGATACGCCGACAACGGATCCCTGACCAAGGCGACACTCGATACCACGAGGATGCCAACCATCGCTGCGGTGATGAGCAGGAACAAACTCCGCCTCCGTCCTCGATTCATCGCGCGAACTCACGCAGACCGAACACTCTATCGTTCCGTCGAGACAATCATCGTCGCGGCGGCACTCCAGGTGCCGCCGGTGCCGTGGCAGATCGCTGTCTTCGCGTTCGCCACTTGGCGCAGTCCGCATTCGGCGCGCAGCTGGTGTACGGCTTCGATGATGGTGAAGATGCCGTACATCCCGGTGTGCGTGTAGGACAGGCCGCCGCCGTTGGTGTTCATCGGAAAGTCGCCGCCCGGGGCGGTGCGCTGGTCGGACACGAACGAACCGCTCTCGCCCGGCTTGCAGAAGCCGAGCTCTTCGAGCGCGAGCATCGGCACGATGGTGAAGGCGTCGTAGAACTCGGCGACATCGATGTCGGCGTGTTTCACTCCGGCCATGCGAAACGCTCGCTCGCCGGAGATGCGCGCCGCATCCCAACTGATGAACGACGGCATCTGGCTGACCATCATGTGCGTGGCGCACTCGCCGGTGCCGAGGACGTACACCGGCTTCGTCTTCAGATCGCGCGCCCGCTCGGCCGAGGTGACGATCACCGCGCCGCCCGCGTCGGTCACCAAGCAGCAATCGAGCAGGTGGAACGGCCAGCAGATCATGCGCGAATTGAGCACGTCGTCGATGGAGAGCGGATCGCGCGCAAACGCCTTGGAATTCAGCGCCGCCCATTTGCGGGTCGCCACCGCCACTTCGGCGAGTTGCGCGCTGGTGGTGCCGTAGGTGTGCATGTGGCGGGTGGCGAGAAACCCGTAGCCGCTCGCGGGGCCCGAGGTGCCGTACGGCAGCTCGAATTGATTGTTGGTCGAGTCATCGCCCCAGCGTGGTGCCGGCATGGCGATGCGCGAGTACCCGCTTTCGCCGTGCGTGATCAGCGCCACCTCGCACAGCCCCGCGTTAATCGCCGCCATTGCGTGTTCGACGTGGAGGATGAACGAGCAACCGCCAACCTGGGTACCGCCGATGAAGCGCGGGCGGATGCCCAGATACTCGGGCACATCATTGGCCATGTTGCGCCCGGAGGTG
>JBGOUW010000199.1:0-8401 GCA_041477755.1 Binatia bacterium | reverse complement strand
TCGCGCCGAACCAGCTGGTGATTCGCCGCAGGCAGCGGGCGAGCTCATGAGTGAAAATCGGCAGATTGCGCGCGCCGCCAGTTTGGTGAGCGCCTTGACGATGCTCAGCCGCATCGGCGGCCTGATTCGCGACGCGGTGATCGGCTACGCCTTTGGAACCGGGAGCGCCGCCGACGCGTTCTTCGTCGCTTTCCGCTTGCCCAATCTGATGCGGCGCCTAGTAGCCGAGGGGGCGGCGAATGTCGCCTTCATTCCGGTGTTCAGCGACTATCTCGCCAACCGCGGGGTGGTAGAAACCGCACGCGTCGCGCGTACCGTTGGCACACTGTTGGTTCTCGTGCTGGTGCTCTTGACCGCTGGCGGCATCGCGTTGGCGCCGATGTTCACGGCGGTCTTCGCGCCGGGGTTTGCGGCCGATCCTGCGAAGTTCGAACTGACGGTAGCGCTAAGCCGACTGGTGTTTCCGTATCTCGTCCTGGTGGGGATCGCCGCGCTGCTCGGCGCGCTGCTCAACACGTATCGCCACTTCGCCGCACCGGCCGGTGCCTCAATTTTTCTCAATCTGGCAATCATCGGTGCCGCGCTCGTTCTCGGCCCGTACCTGCACACTCCCGTCTATGCGCTCGGTTGCGGGGTGTTGCTCGGCGGCGTGCTGCAAGTGCTCACGCACGTTGTGCCGCTGCGCCGTCGCGGGGTGACACTGTGGCCGCGCTGGGATCCCGCGCACCCGGCGGTCCGGCGGGTACTACGGCTGATGGCGCCGTCGCTGTTGGGTACCGCGGTGTTGCAGATCAATCTCGTGGTCAACACCATCATGGCGTCGGTGCTGCCGAGCGGCAGCGTGTCATATCTCTGGTACGCCAGCCGGGTGTTCGAGTTCCCGCTCGGGCTGTTTTCGGTGGCGCTGGGAACCGCCGCGTTGCCCAGTTTCGCGGCGCAGGCGGCGCGCGGCGCGTACGGCGAGTTGCGCGACAGTCTGAGCTTCGCAATCCGGTTGAGCACGCTCATCGCGGTACCGGCGACCGCCGGGCTCTTGTGTTTGGCCACACCGATAACGGCGGTGCTGTTCGAGCGAGGGGCGTTCGGGCCGCGCGAAGTCACGCTCACGGCGCAAGCGCTGTGCGCGCTGACCGTGGGATTGTGGTCGGCGTCAATCGTCCGACTGCTGACACCGGCCTTCTACGCGTTGCACGACTCACGCACCCCGGTGCTGATCGGCGCGGTCGTCTTCTTCGTCAACCTGCTGGTGAGTCTGATGCTCATGGGGCCAGTTGCCGCGCGCGGCGACTCGACAATTGCCGACCTGTTCGCCCGCCTGAGCGGTAGTCTCAACGTGGCCGATCTGCGACACGCCGGCCTGGCGTTGGGAACATCGATCGCGGCGACCGTAAACGTGGTGCTGCTAGTCACCGTGATGCGCCGTCGCATCGAGGGGCTGCGGCTCGCACCGCTGCTCGCGACGTTGGGGCGCAGCGGCCTGGCGGCCAGCGTGATGACCGTGCCAGTGCGCTGGTTAGCGGCGCGCGTAGATTGGCTGGCGCCGGGCCAGCTCCTCTACAAATGCGCGGCCCTAGCGGCAGCGCTGGCTCTGGGCGTCGGCGTCTACGCGGTCGGCATGTTGTTAGTCGGCGGCGAAGACCGGCGCCGCGCGCTGAGCTGGCTGCGCGGGCGCTTGGGGCGATTCTAGACGCGCCCCTTCGCTTCTTGCCAGAGGGCTTCCTGCTCCGGCAGCGCCGTGTCGCGAATGTCTTTACCCGCTTCGCTCAGGCGTTCCTCGATGTAGCGAAAGCGGCGCGAGAAGCGGTCGCTCGCTTTGGTGAGGGCATCTTCGGCGTTGAGGTCCAGGTGACGGCCAAAGTTGGCGGCGGCGGCGATTAGGTCGCCGAGTTCGGCTTCGACCGCTTCCTTGTCGCCGAGATGAAAGGCGGCCCGCAGCTCGTTCAGCTCTTCTTGCAGCTTGTCGAGCACCTGCTCGGGGTGGCTCCAATCAAAGCCGACGCGCGAAGCCTTTTCGCTCAGGCGCTGCGCTCGCAGCAGCGCCGGCATGGCGCGCGGCACGCCGGCGATCGCCGATCGATCCGCGTGGTCGCGGCGCTCCTCGGCCTTGATCTTCGACCAGTTGCGCAGCACCTCCGCGGCGTCCTTGACCTGGGTGTCGCCGAACACGTGGGGGTGTCGGCGGATCATTTTATCGCAAATGGAGCGGACCACGTCGTCAATGGCGAAGGCGCCGCGCGCGCCCGCCATTTCGGCGTGGAAGACGATCTGCAGCAGCAGGTCGCCCAATTCGGTGCACAGCTCACCGTCATCGCGAGCGTCGATCGCCTCGATTACTTCGTAGGCCTCTTCGATCAGATACGGTTTGATCGAATCGTGGGTCTGCTCCCGATCCCACGGGCAGCCGCCGGGTGCGCGTAAGCGTGCCATGATCTCGACCAGCTTGGCGAAAGCGTCCGCAGCACTCATGCGCCGGTCAGTATCGGACAGGATTCAGCGAGTCAACGCGCGCAGGCGCTCGCACGGCTTGCAGCGCCGCTGCGCAGCCGGTAGCTTCAGCGCCGCGGGAGGATGTGACGAAACCGATGGCCAACGTACGAGTGTATACGACCGCGTACTGCCCGTTCTGCGTACGGGCGAAACAGCTCTTGAGTCGCAAGGGCGTGGCGTTCGACGAGATCGACCTGGGCGACGACGATGCGCTGCGGGAGCAGATCACGCGCGAGACCGGTTGGCGGACAGTGCCGCAGATTTTTGTCGGCGATCACTTCATTGGCGGGTTCGACGAACTCAAAGCGCTGGATGCCGACGACAAACTCGACCCACTGTTAGCGGGGCGGTGAGAGGCACGGGAACTCGCCGATGGGTCACGGTGTTGTAGCGGGTGCGGACCGCGCCGCGTAGAGGGTCCGCGTGGCGAAAGGAGGGGACGCAACGCGCGCGGCGTTTGATGCCGTCGCGCTGCCGCACATGGACGCCGTGTACAGCGCCGGTCTACATCTGACCCGCAACCCAGACGACGCAGCGGACTTGCTGCAAGACACCTTCTTGCGCGCGTATCGCTCCTGGGATCAGTTTACGCCCGGCACCAATTGCAAAGCCTGGCTGGTCACCATCCTCTACAACGCGTTCCGCAACCGTTATCGAGCCAAACGGAAAGAACCGGTGACAGTCGAATTGGTGGCGGAGACCGCCGCTGACCCGAACAGCGCCCCTTCGCAACAACTACTGGACCCGGAGACGTTGGTTGCGTCGCAGGTGTTGGACGGCGAAATCGACACCGCGCTGGGTGAATTGCCCGAGGAGTTTCGTGCCGCGGTGGTACTCGTCGATTTGCATGAGCTGACATATGAAGAAGCGGCGCTGGCGCTGGCGTGTCCGGTGGGAACGATTCGCTCGCGGTTATCGCGTGGGCGGCGGTTGCTACAAGAGGCGCTGCGCGGTTATGCGCAAGCCCGCGGGATCATCCCTGGGATCATCCGATGAATAGCACGGTGCATTGCGCCGACTACCTCGCGATGGCGGCCGCCGATGTTGACGGCCGGCTGAGCGTGGACGAACAACGCGCCGTCGAATCGCACGTGTCGTCGTGCGCGCGCTGTGCGGCGGCGCAGCAGCAGCAGCGGACCATCAAGCAATTTGTCCAGGAACGCGCAGCTCGCGTCCCGACGCCGGCGGATGTGCGCGCGCGGGTGGTGCAGGTCTTGGCGCGCGAACAAGGCGCGCGCTCCGCTGCCCGGCGACGTTGGCTCAGCCCGGTCCGATTGGCGCTCACTGGCGGCATCGCTGCGTTGGTGGTGCTCACGTTGCGTGGCTGGTGGCAGCCGGTGCAGTCGGATCTGCTCACATCCTTGGTCCGCGACACGCATGCCGCCGCGGCCGATCAGATCAAATTGGCGATTCGCACTGACAGCGTCGACGACCTGCGCCGCTACTACCGTGGCACCGGGAAGATCGACTTCGAGCGATCAGCGGATGACCTCACTGCCTGGGGGTTGCGGTTGGTTGGCGGGACGGTGGCACGGCTAGGCGACACCGACGCGACCTTGACGGTCTACGAGGGAGCGGCGGGTCGCATCGTGTGTCGGCGCTTCCGTGCGGGATCAATTCACCTGCCCGAAGGTGGTGAGTGGATCGGAGAGAATCAGTTCTTCACCATCGATGGGGTGACGGTGTGCGTGATGCGCCTGGGCGACGTGATCTGCTGTCTGACGACCACGATGGCGCGCGCAGATTTTGTGGAGAGGCTTGCGGCCCCAAAACGTCTGTGAGCGCGGCAGGCACCCCTCGGGTAACGATGCGCGGACAACCCGTGAGTTGTCCGCGCATCGTTGCATCAATTTTGGCATCGAGTTGGCGTCGAGTTGCAAGGAGATCGGCTAGACTTGCCGGCGAAGCGGTACTGGCGATAGGCAGCCTCGCTTAGTCGTTGGGCGACTTGTCGCCGTCAGGCGGACCAGGCTCGTTGTCATCGGGACCATCAACCTCTCCGTCGTCGCCGGCATCGTCCAATGGATCGTCGGCCGCTCCATCGACAATCCCGTCGCCGTCGGTGTCGGGATTAGTCGGATCGGTACCGTCCGAGACCTGGACAGCATCGTCGAGCCGATCATCGTCGGTATCTGGGTGCTAGGAGCGACGGCGGAAACGGCGGCCCGGTGAGTCACCTGCCATCGAAGGGCACACCACGCTGCAGCTCGGCAGTGATTGCCGGCCATGGCTGTCGAAGGGAACTCGACACCGGCCGCTCAATCGCCACGCGCCTAGCGCGCTACGATCGAGTACTCTTGCTCTTCAGAATCTCGTCGATGATCTCCTTGAACGACTCGAACGGCAGCGCACCGGAGAAGAAGCGGCCATTGATGAAGAACGCGGGTGTGCCGGAGACGCCGACGGAGTTGCCGACTTCGACTTCTTTCGCAACCTGGGCGGCGTACTTGTCGTCGTCGAGACACTGCTTGAACTTGTCCTTGTCGAGTTGCAGATCGGCTGCGTACTGTTCAAGGTTCGTCTCATCGAGGGCGGTCTGATTCTTGAACAACAGGGCGTGGTACTCCCAGTACTTGCCCTGATCTCCGGCGCAGTGAGCGGCCTCGGCGGCCGGCTGCGCGTGCTCGTGGAATGACAGAGGGTAGTCGCGATAGACGAGTCGAACCTTGTCCTTGTAGGCGCTCAAGACCTGCTCGACTGCTTGCTCCGCGCGACCACAGTACGGGCATTGAAAGTCAGAGAACTCGATGATCGTGATTGGGGCATTGGCCGGGCCACGGGAGGGACCGGTTCCGGGCACTTGGATGATTGGGGGGCTGATCTTGAGCGACAGCTTGGCGCCGGCCCGCAACTGTTGCAAGTATGCTTCGCGGGCAACCTCGATGCGCGCGCTGCGCAAGTGCTCGATGAGGGCCGGACGTACTTCTTCCAGTGGACGGCCGAGGTTCTCCTTGTTCTGCTCGTAAAGTTGCTCGACTTCTTCTGCGCTGGGGTCCGATACGCGTGAGGCGACTTCCTTCTTCAGCAGGGCTTCGACGGTGAGGTGCTGCGCCTTGGCAGCCTTCTCGAGCAACCGCTGACTGACGATCGAGTCGATGCCTTCCTTCTTGGCGTCGTAGATCTGCGACTCCAAACCAATCAGCCGTCCCTGGATGACCTTGCCGACCTCCGCCTCGGTGATGGGTGCACCGTCGAGGGTTGCGAGCACGGCTGAATCAGCGGCCTGCGCAAAGGACGCCGCAGCGATGACGAGCAATAGGGTGGTGATCGTGAGCGCGGTTCGTGACATGCGAATCATTCTCCATTGGCTTCGGTTCATACATCTTTCCGGTTGCTCCGACGCACACAGGTGCCATAGGCACCGGAGCGACGCAAGCGGCCTATCGCGGCGTGGCAGGTTGGAAACTAGCTGGCTGGGGCGCTCGGAGCGATCGTCGCCGTGGGAGGAACCTGTCCGCCGTGCCCGAGTTCGTCCTCCATGGTCTTGAAGCGGCGTTCGAGCTCGCTGAAGCTGGCGGTCATGCGCTCGGCGAGCGTACGGAACTCATCGATTTGGCGATTCAGTGATTCTTTGTCGCGCTGCGCGTCGGCCAAACGCCGCGAGAGTTCTACGATCTCAGCGGTGGTGGCGCCGGTGTCTGAATGCGACGGGAATAGCATCACGGCAACGATCGCGCCGAGCGGCAAGCCAAGGAGGAGCCCAACGACGAGGCCAGGAAAGAAGCGCAGCCGGAGCATGGTGCGGCGAGCCTACTGCGGCGTGTCGCCGGGCACAGGGCTATTGGTGGCTTGCTGAATCGACTCGAGGTAGTCGCTGAGCATTTCCAGCCGCCGGCGGGCGTAGATCGAAGCCATGCCGGTTACGGGTGCGCCGGGCTGTCCGAAACGCTGCGGCCACACCGGCATTTCGCGACTACCGTGGCTGGGCAGCGCGCGGTCGCCGGACATCACGGCGGCGAGTTCGGCCCGTGGAAATGAGCCGTCGTGGTGCGCACTGAGTTGGGTGAGATCAGGCGGCGCTTTGACCAGCGCTTCGGCAACCGGCCCGTGCCCTCGACCATTGGCGCCGTGACAGGGCGCACACGACTGAAGGTAAAGCTGCTTGCCCTCACTAAGAGACCCCGCGGTCTCACCTGCGGATGCCGGCAGTGCTGCCGCCGCTAGGAGCAGAGCAAGAACGGTGGCTCGCAACCACCGTTGACGCCGGCGACCGCGGCGCGCCGATCGAACGTTCGGATGAGTCGGCATCACCGCGCGCTGCTATCAGGAAACCTGCACCGGTTGCAACGGGAGCCGAGTTTACCTTGACAACGTGAACGCGACCGGTAGAGTCCGGGTGCGCGAGTTGCACGTCGCGGAGAGGGAGATGCAGTTGCGGACGACGATAGGATGCCTACTGCTAGCCGCGGGTGCGAGCGTAGGGATTGCCGCCGCAGAGGTGGCGTCCGACAAGCCGGCTGCCATCGTAGTGTTTCCGAAACTGCAGGTCTCCGCATCCGCGAGCGCGCGGGTCGACACGCTGATCGAGTTGAGCAACACCTCCCGCACGGAGCCCGCGTTGGCCCATTGCTTCTATCTCGATGCCGGTTCTCACTGCAGCACGACAGGCGCGCCGTGTCGGCGGTCGGCGGAGTGCGGCGGTGGAAGCTGCGTGGCGGGTTGGACCGAGACCGACTTTCAAGTCCACTTAACTGCACGCCAGCCGCTGGCGTGGGTCATTACCGACGGCCTCGGGTCGATGCAACATCCAGTGCCGATCGACGGTCGACATCGCAACGGTCCGCCTGATCCGACCGACCCCAATCACAAACCGCAGACCAATGCCGGAACCCTGGTGCCGGCCGTCGGGACGCCCTTCACCGGGGAACTCAAATGTGTCGTCGTCGGTCGCGACGACCGCCCCGCCGAGAAGAACGTGCTCGTCGGACGCGCGACGATCACCCGAATCGATGCCGATGGTGGGCTCGACGTCGAGGTCTACAACGCCATCGGGGTGCAGGCGATCGTGGGTACGAACAATGGCGATGGGAGATTGCAACTCGGCGGTGACGGGGCCGAATACGAGGGCTGCCCGAACACGTTGATCGTGAATCATTTCTTTGATTTTGCCGTAGACCCCGTTCACCCGGACAGCCACATCACTTCTGCGCTGACCTTGGTGCCGTGCAGCGAGGATCTAATCAGCGGTGATACGCGGTTCGGCGCCACCGGAGCCACGATCCTGGTGTACAACGAATTCGAGCAGCGCCTCTCTACGTCGATCGTGGTCGATTGCCTGCTTGAATCGCAGCTCTCGCTGCTCGACACCACTCAGCCACAACGCTCGGCGTTCAGCGTGGGTACGGGCGGGACGTTGGTTGGCCAGATGCGCATCCGGCCGACCACGCACGGCCTGCTCGCGGTGCTCAGTGAGCACCATACCGCGAAGAGTGGGCACGTGGCATCCGCGATGGTCAATGTCGACCAGCAGGGGCGCCGCGGTACGGGCGACGAAATTCGCTTCCGTTGAAGAACGCCGGTGCTACGCGCGCCGCGGCAGTTCGATGATCAGATCGTTGTCGGGCGGCGGCCGATCGCTGAAGCTGTTGACGTAGGTGGCGAGCGCCGCGTCGCCGAGTTCTTCTGCGGTATAGGCGAACTGCTCGTTGCCCTCCGCGATCGTCGGCCACCAATCGCGCAACCGCTCGGCCACCTCGGCGGCGCGTCCGGGGGCGAATTCGTACGGGCGTGCCATGAACACGGACCGAAGCACGCCGACGAATCTCTCAGCAGACTCGGCACGTGAGGCAGCCTGGAGATCGGGCCGAGACGGAATCGTCTGCAAGCGATGCGAGGCGATACGGAGTTCTCCGGCGCACAAATTGAAAGTGCGATAGGCGTGCGGATAGCCGGCCAACGACGAGGTGACAATGTT
>JBGOUW010000329.1:0-5812 GCA_041477755.1 Binatia bacterium | reverse complement strand
GGGACGTCGAGCGGTGCAAGTAGCGCATGAATCTGCTTGGCGACGGTGACGACGTGCGCGAACGGCGCACCCTTGGGATCGAGATCGAGGATGGTCCAGTCGGGGCGATCGATCGAGGTCGTGCGCGCGCTCCACATGTGCAGCGGGATGCAGCCGGAGTTGATCACGTACAGCAGCGTGTCGCGGTCGTTGCAGATGAAGTAGTCCGTGTCCTCGATGCGAGACGTCGTCACCCAATCGGGGGTGAACTCGGGCGCGTTTTTTTGGAAGAAACTCTTGCCGTCGATGCCGTCGGGGTAGCGCGTGAGCACGACCGGACGATCGTGCAGATACGGCTCGAGCTGCGGCCAAATGGCTTCGTAGTACGCGAGTAGGTCGCCTTTGGTATAGCCGTCGGCGGGCCAGAAGACCTTGCTGAGATTGCTGAGCCGCAATTCGGGCGCTGCGGGTACCGGCGCTGCCGGCGTGGGCTCCGCGGTCGGCCGGTGCTGCGGCGGGGCGTCGCAGTCGGCGACGCGCTTGTCGTCGCGCAGACGCAGGAACACCGGCTGGCGCAGGTAATCGCGTTCGGTTACTTCGCTGAAGCGCACTTCAGCAACCAGCGCCGGTTCGACGAACACCGCGAGCTTGGCGAACTCGCGCGGAACATCCGCACATGGCGCGGTCGGCCGCACTGCAGCGTCGAGGCGGGCGCGCAGCGCGTCGAGTGTGCGCGCATCGAAGCCGCTGCCGACGTTGCCGGCATACTGCAGCTGCCCATCGACGTACCACGCCAGCATCAGCGCGCCGAGATCCTTGCGGGAGCCCTTGCCGCGCAGATAGCCGACGATTGCCAGGTCGGCGGTCTTGAGCGCCTTGATCTTGAGCCAGTCGCGTGAGCGTCGGCCACTGACGTAGAGCGAGTCGGCGCGTTTGGCAACGATGCCCTCAGCCGCGTGGGTACTGGCGGCATTGAACAGCCCTACGCCGTCGCGTTCGATGTGGTCGGAGAACCGCACCACGCCGACTTGCGGCACGAGCCGGCGCAGCAGCGCTTTGCGGGTCAACAGCGGCAGGCTGCGTACGTCGAAGCCGGCGACGCCGAGCAGATCGAAGCTGTAGAGGACGACGGGCACCTCGATCGCCGCGCGGGCAACCGCGCGCGCGTTGGTCTGTCCGAGGCGCTGTTGCAGGCGCTCGAACGAACTGACGCCGTGTTCATCAAGGGTGACGATCTCGCCGTCGAGCACGAACGAGTCGCACGGCAGCCGGGCGATCGCATGCGCGATCTCGGGGAAGCTGCTGCTGATATCGCGCCGCGTACGTGACAGCAGCCGCACGCTGGCACCGTGACGCACCGCGAGCACACGTACGCCGTCGTGCTTCAGTTCGAAGATCCAACCCGCGCGCGCGAACGGCGTCGCGGCGGTTTCGGCGAGCATCGGTGACAGTGCGGCTCCCGACACCGGACGCCGTTGACCACCAGCCGACTGCGCCTGCTCGGCTAACTCCGCGGTGCGCGACACGCCGCGCTGCAGCTCATCGACCGTGAGCCCTGAGAGTACCGACGCTGGTTGGGCTGCGACCGGTTCAACCGCGCGCGCTGGCGCGTCGGCCTTCTTGAACAGCAGCCACTGCTTGCCATCGCTGCCCTTGGTCCGCACGAGCGCCCACCGGCCGCGCAGTTTGTGTCCGAACAATTCCAGATCGAGCTTGCCGCGCGCTAGCGCGTCAGCCGGCGCGACGCCGTCGAACGATTGGTACGGGCCGCAGTCCCACACGATCACCGCGCCGGCGCCGTAGTTGCCTGCCGGAATCAGGCCTTCGAAGTCGGCGTACTCGAGCGGATGATCTTCGGTTTGGACGGCCAACCGCTTCTGTTGTGGATCGACCGAGGGTCCGCGGGGCACCGCCCAGCTCACCAGCACGCCGGCGATCTCGAGGCGGAAGTCCCAGTGCAAGCGGCGCGCCGCGTGTTGTTGGATCACGAAGCGGTGCGCCCCGTTTGACACTGGTGTGGGTCGTGCGGCCCCGAACGGTTCCGGCGTGCGCACTGGGTCGCGCTTGTTGCGGTACTGATCAAGGGAGCGACTAGCCATGCGGCATCATCTCCCGGGCGCGGGCGCCCGATTCCGTGCCGGGGCAAGCGTAGCTGTCGAAAGAACTCGCACTCGCACAAGATCAATGTTATGGTTCGCCCGCTTCGCGTTTGTAAAGTGTCGCAAAGAGGAGACTAGCATGGCTGC
The DNA here is from genome assembly GCA_041477755.1 of Binatia bacterium. Taxonomy (GTDB): domain Bacteria; phylum Desulfobacterota; class Binatia; order HRBIN30; family JACQVA1; genus JACOST01. The sequence goes on along the minus strand of JBGOUW010000329.1, from coordinate 3,587 downwards.
CCGCGCAATCGCCTCTGGAACGATTACCTTTGGGCTGGTTTCGGTGCCGGTGAAACTCTACACGGCGACCCGCTCGAAGAGCCTGTCGTTCAATCTCTTGCACGCCACCGACAAGTCGCGCCTGCGGCAACAGTACGTGTGCGCGACCTGTAGTGAGGTGGTCGAGCGCAGCGCGATGGTCAAGGGCTACGAGTACGCCAAGGACCAGTACGCGATTCTGACCGACGAGGAGCTCAAAGCGCTCGACGAGCAGAGCGATCAGTCTATCGAGATCGAAGAGTTTGTGCCGATCAGCGAGGTTGATCCGATCTACTTCGAGAAGGCGTACCTGCTCGGCCCCGACAAGGGTGGCCACAAGGCGTACCGCCTCCTGTGCGAGGCGATGGCGAAAGCCGGGCAGGGGGCGATCGGCAAGTTCTCGACCCGCGGTAAGCAGCAACTGGTGTTGCTGCGTCAGGCCCAAGGCGGATTGCTGTTGCACGCGCTCTCGTATGCCGACGAGGTCTCCAGCTTTGCCGAGATCGACCGCGGCGAGGCGGTCACGCTCAAACCCGGCGAGATCGACCTGGCGATCCAATTGATCGAACGGTTGGCCGCGCCGTCGTTCCAGCCGGAGAAGTACGAGGACGGCTATCGCAAGAAGGCGCTCGATGTGATCGAGCGCAAGGTCGCCGGCCAAGAAGTCGTGATGGCGCCGGCACACGCGCCACGCGCCCAGATCATCGATCTAATGGAAGCGTTGAAGGCCAGTCTTGATCTCAAGCAGCGCGCGCGGGCGCCAGTGGCCGCGAGCGGTGAGACCCGCAAACCGTCGCGCGCCAAGGGCGAGGTGCCGGTCGCGCGCAAGATCGCGGCGAAGGCTAAGTAGCCTCACCGGGCCGGCCCCTGTCAGTCCACGGCAGTCCAAGGTAATCCAAGGATGGTCGGGATTCGGAGCCAGCCGCCGTCACTTGTGCCGGGGCGTCCGGCATCATCGCAAAGTCTTCGCACCGCCGACGTCGCACGCATTCTGCGGGTGCCTGCCGTGCGAGTGCGCGCGCTGGTACGAGCCGGGTTGTGTCAGCCCGGACGACGCGGCCGCGCGTACGATTTCTCGTTTCAAGACTTGGTGCTGCTGCGGGCGGCGCACGGCTTGTTGCGTGCGGAGGTGCCGCTGCGGCGCGTGAAGCGCGCGTTGCGCGAGCTGTCGCGGCAGTTGCCGCCCGATCGGCCGCTCTCCGGTGTGCGCATTTGTGCCGATGGCCGTAGCGTGGTGGTGCGCGAGGGCCGCAGCGCGTGGCAGCCGGATAGCGGCCAAGCGGTGTTCACCTTCGATGTCAGCGAGCTGGCGCGCAAGACCGGTGTGATCGTGAAGGTGCCGGCCCGCCGGCGCGCGACCGACGCCGCGGTGCCGGATCACACCAAGGTGGCGAGCGGATGGTTTGACCGCGCGCTGGCGCTTGAGCAAGTCGACGTTGCGGCCGCCGCAACTGCGTATCGCCGCGCATTGGAGATCGATCCGGACCTCGGCGACGCCTACATCAACCTTGGCCGCTTGGTGCACGAAGGCGGTGATCCGGCGGAAGCGATGCGCTTGTATCAAGAGGCCCTCAAGCGCGTCCCAGACGATCCGGTCGCTCACTACGATCTCGCCCTCGCGTTAGAAGACCAACAAGACAGCGCCGCGGCGACGGCGCACTACCATCGCGCCCTGGAGTTGGATCCCGACTTCGCCGACGCCCACTTCAATCTCGGCCGGCTGCTCGATCAACTTGGTCAGCGCGGGCAAGCGTTGCGCCATCTGCTCGCATACAAGCGCTTGACCGAAAGCTCGTAGCGGCTCCGGACTAGTTGTCCGTACTGGCCGGCCGGCAGACCAAATGCGCCCGATCGACATCGCGGCGCTCGCCACTTTCGGCAGTCAAGTGGACCGTACGCAGGCCGTGGCCGTTGACGATCGGTACCCGGAGGTGAATCGGCTCGGTGCAGACCCGCTGGCCCTCGATTGGAGTCGGTGGTAGCACCGCGGCCGCCGCCGCCGCATTGCCGGCTTCAATCGGATCGGCGGCGCCGATCTGCGGTGCCCGTAGTGTCAGGCGCGTGATCGGATCGTTGGTGCGGCAGAACGGAATGCGGCCGTCCGGCACGTTGAAACAGAGCGAGAGTTCGAAGGTACACTGACCGGGGATGTCGTCGCGATCGCACGCGGGGTCGCCGTCGTGGCAGACGGCGGTCGGGCGGACGCGTGAGTGCATCGTCGTGGCCGGTACGAAGCCCCATTCGACCAAGCAGTCCGTGAGTCGACTGCCGCCGCCGCGGGCATACGCCGTGTCGCGGAGGAGCGCTTGGTAGGCCGCCAGCGCATCGATGCGGGGGAAGGTGAGGCCGCTGCGTTCATCGTGCACGGGGACGCCCGTCGTGCGCAGGTAGCTTTCGATCTGATCAGGGCGTGCGCCTGGATCGGCGCTCCACAAGAGCGCGGCAACGCCGACCGCGTGCGGCGTCGCCATCGAGGTCCCGCTCAGCACGGTCGTCGAGGCGTTGGGTGCGGTCGAGCGGATCTCGACGCCCGGTGCCAAGACGGCCAGCCCGGCGTCGCTGTTGCTGAAGTCTGCGATCATGTCCTGACCATCGACCGCGCCAACCGCGACGACGTTCGAAACGCACGCGGGCGCGCCCATCATCGTCGGGTTGAAATTGTTTCCCGCCGCCGCAAACACCAGCGTGCCGTGCGTACGCAGAGTGTCGACGACTTCGTGGAACATCATGTTGAACACGCTGCCATCATCGCAGCCCGGGGGATACAACGCGTCGCTGACTAGACTCATGTTCACGGCGCGGATGTCTGGGCGATTCGCTGCGATCCAATCGAGGGCGGCCACCCAATCGCCGAGGGCGCCGCGCCAATCCTCGTTCAGCACACGGAGGGCCGTGACCTGCGCGCCCGGCGCGACGCCGATGCTAGCGATGTGATGAGTGCCTTGCGAAATGATGATCCCGGTGACGTGCGTGCCATGCTCCGCGCCGATGCCGATACCGGTGGCCGCGCCGGGTCCGAAGGCGCGATTCTTGTGCTGCGGACAGCAGCCGAAGCAAAAGCACCCCTCATCGGCGATGTGCCCGGTGAAATCCGGATGAGCGGTGTCGATGGCGGTGTCGAGCACGGCGACGGTGACGCCGTGGCCATCGATGCCGAGCACGCGCACGAGGTCGCCGTTGATCTGCGGCACGCTGTTGGCCAGCGCGGCGCCGCCATACTGCGCCGCATCGATGCGCAACACGTCTGGATGCGCGGCCAGGGCCGCCAATCCGGCGGCCGATACCGACGCGGTGAATCCGTTCGCGGTGGTGAATTGGTGCTGAATTTCGATGTCATCGGGTGCGAGCTGGGCGCGGGCTTGGGCAAGAACAGCGGCCCGCCGTTGGGTGATGCGCGCGCGCTGTTGCCGTTCGTCAGCTGCGGTGTGCTCCGCCGGTGGTCGCAGCGCCACGGCGATGTCGACGCGGTCGCTCGCGGCGAGTCCCTCACGGATCTCCGGCGCCAGCAGTGCGGCAGAAGCGATCGCGGTGCTGAAACCGTTCCACCCCCAGAGCACGGCAAGAACGAG
>JBGOUW010000582.1:0-3113 GCA_041477755.1 Binatia bacterium | reverse complement strand
GTGCTCTGCGATATGGCGTCGACCGCATACTACATCGGCGGCATCGTCGAGCACGCCATCGGCAAGGCGGCGCCGTGGTACATCGGCGCGGTCATGCTGTTCGCTTACGCGGTGCGCGGCGTGTACGTCGAGTCGTGCGCGATGTTCGTGCGCGGCGGCGTCTATCGCGTCGTCAAGGAGGCGATGGGCGGCACACTGGCCAAGCTCTCGGTCTCGGCGCTGATGTTCGACTACGTGCTCACCGGCCCAATCAGCGGCGTCTCTGCGGGGCAGTACATCGTCGGTTTGGTGAACGAACTCCTTGTCGTGCTGCACGCGCCGTTTGTGCTGCCGCCCGGCGCGTCCTCGGCGGTGATCGCGATCGCGATCACGCTGTACTTCTGGCATCAGAACATCCTCGGCATCGAGGAGTCGAGCGACAAGGCGATGAAGATCATGGGCGTCACCACGGTGATGGTGGTCGTCATGATGGTGTGGTGTGGGATCACGATCTGGATGCGTGGGGCGACGCTGCCGCCGTTTGATCTGCACTTTAGCGATGACGCGCTCGGCTGGCTCTCCGGCAACCGCTGGGCGAAGCAAGTCGGTGCGCTCGGGATCGTGATCGCATTCGGTCACTCGATCTTGGCGATGAGCGGCGAAGAGTCCCTCGCGCAGGTCAATCGCGAGATCGCCTATCCGAAGGTGAAGAACCTGGTCCGCGCCGGGTTCGTGATCTTTCTCTACAGCATGCTGATGACCGGACTGATTTCGTTCTTCGCGGTGCTGATCATTCCGGACGACGTACGCATGAGCACCTATAGCGACAACCTGATCGGCGGCCTTGCGATGTACGTAGTGGGACCGCTGTCGGTGCGCTTGGCCTTGCGTGTCTTCGTCGTGATCGTCGGATTCCTCATCCTGGCGGGCGCGGTGAATACGGCCATCGTCGGTTCAAACGGGGTGCTCAATCGCGTCGCCGAAGATGGCGTGCTGCCCGACTGGATCCGCCATCCGCACGGCCGCTACGGGACGACCTACCGGATCATCAACCTCGTCGTCATCCTGCAGGTCTTCACCATCATCGCCAGTGGTGGCGACGTGTACGCGCTCGGCGAAGCCTACGCGTTCGGCGTCGTGTGGAGCTTCGTCTTCAAGGCGCTGTCGATGGTGATGCTGCGCTTCAAGGACCGGCGTGCGCGCGCCTGGCGCGTGCCGCTCAATCTCCAAGTCGGGAAGCACGAGTGGCCGATCGGCCTCGCGTTGATCTTTGTCGTGCTCTCGGCGGTGGCGCTCATGAATCTCGTCACCAAGAGGGTGGCGACTGAATGGGGCGTCGCGTTCACCGTCGCGTTCTTCGTCCTCTTCTTGCTGAGCGAGCGGTGGTCGCGACACCGCTCGCCTGATCAACTGCATCTGGAGAAGTTCAATATTCGCCGCACGCCCGAGATCGATCCGGCGCAGATCGGGCTGTCCGGCAAAGCCCGGAAATTGGTGCCGGTGCGCGACCCGAAGAATCTCAGTCACCTCGATCGCGCGTTGACGGAAGCAGAGCACGACGACATCGACGTGATCGTCGTCACCGTCAAGATCGAGCGCGGCCTCGACGCCAACGGCGCCGAGACTCATTTTTCCGCTGACGAGCAAGCGATCTTCACCGCGGTGGTCAATCGCGCCGAGGAGCACGGCAAAACCGTCACGCAGATGGTGCTTACGTCCAACGACATGCTGTTCGCGATTGCGCGGGCTGCTCGCGACTTGGACGCCAGCGAGGTGATCTTCGGTCGCTCGGCGAAGTACACGCCCGACTTTCAGCTCGAATCGTTCGCGCTGCGCTGGGGCGCGGTCGAACCCGACGGTACGCACGAGATCTCAGTGCGCGTCGCGTCAGAACAAGAAGACCACGCGTTCACGGTCTGAGGGCGTTCGATTCGCGGCGCAGGCGCGAGCGCATGGCGACCCGGATCAACACCACCACGCCAGCGGTCACCAGCAGGGCAACCAGCAGCCAGTGTTCGGCCCGCTTCATCCTGCCGATCAACATCGCCGCGCTACCACTGAACACGAAGCCCGTGCTGACGAAGAGGGTAGACCAGAGAGCGCAGCCGAGGAAATCCAGCGCGACGAAGCGACCGAACGGCAGGCGGTTCATGCCCCAGAACAGCATGCTGGCGACGCGAGCACCGAATACGAATCGCGCGCCCGTCACCTCCCACGCGCCGACGCGTTGCGCCAGTCGTTCGATGAACGGACCGACGCGCCGATAGATAGCGGTGTCGCGCATTGCGGCGGCGCGGCTACGCCCGACGCCATAGCACATCCAATCGGCCGTGACCGCACCAGCGCAGGTTGTCGCGATAGCGGCGGACAGCGAGAAAAAGCCGAGATGCGCCACCACGCCGGCGAGCAGCGCACAGACATCGCCTTCCAGCGCGACACCGGCGAACACAGCGAGGAGTCCGTAGCGAACTAAGAAGTCTTCCATTCGATGTACGCCGGGGTTGCGAATAGCAGACCGAGGCGTGTCGATGCCATCCACGTAAGCACGGCGACTCGATTGGCGGATGCCGCCGCGACATGCACGACGGAAGATGAAGTACGGTTCAATCGTCGGCGCTACCATCTCGGTCCTCCAATGTTCTGCGGTTCCCGATCTAACTCCCGCAGCTGTTTCGGGGGCAGTCGGCGCGCGCGTCGCGCGTTACCGATGGAGATGATCGCGTGGCGGATCAAGCAGCTCGTCGCGCAGCAATGATGAGTCGTGCTCCAGCGTTTGCTGCGCGCTTCGAAGCGCGCCGAGCGAAGAGCGGTGCAGCACGTCGCCGGGAGAGTGCCGTGTAACGTCCTGCGCGCCACGCACCGCGCGTGTCAATCAGCTATTCGCACGCCACATTCTGAACACTCGTCGTACCGCGCCCAGACGCGACGGAGGTGTTTCGAGTGCTCATCGCGATGGGCGTGTAACTTGCTCCGCTTGGCAATAGGATGCGGTGGCGGATGCTGATCGGCTTTGTGAAGTGCGGTGGGGTGGTGCTGTCGGGGCGGGTTCCCCCAAACCCGCCCCGACAGTTGTGATACTAGCGATTCAAACTGAAGCGTTCGTCCGCGAGTCGATACAGCCGGTGCCATACGGT
>JBGOUW010000100.1:0-11865 GCA_041477755.1 Binatia bacterium | reverse complement strand
GCTTGAGGTAGTGTTGGCCCTGCTCGTCGAGCTGCGCGGCATAGTCTTCCATCAACGCTTTGCTGAATCCGCTGATACCCCGCAGCGGCGCCCGCAGGTCGTGCGACACCGAGTAGCTGAAGGCTTCCAACTCCTGGTTGGTGGCTTCCAGCTGCGTCGTGCGGTCGCGCACGCGTTCTTCGAGTTCAGCATTGAGGCGACGCACTTGGTCTTCGGCTTGGCGCAGCTGCAACGCGTAGCGAATGGTGCGCTCCAACAACGGCGCATCGATCTTGGCTTTGGCGAGGTAGTAGGCCGCACCGGCTTGCATGACCTCGAGGTCGATATCGCGGTTGCCTTGGCCGGTAAGGACGATCACCGGCGCCCGACACCCGAGGGCTTCGGCCTCGCGCAAAAATTCGATGCCGTTGTGGTCGCCCAGGCGATAGTCGAGCAAATACACGTCATGCTCCTGGCGAACCAGCGCCGCGCGCGCGGCCTCGTAGTCAGGCACCCACTCGACATCGAAGCGCGCCCCCTCGATCTCGTTGAGCAAATCACGCGTGAGGATGTAGTCGTCTTCATCGTCATCGATCAGCAGCACGCGCACCGGATGGTCGCTCATCGCCGCCGGTGTCGTCCGATCGGCGAGGTTGGGGGCTGCGGAGGTCGAGTGGGCCATCGGGCAACTCCTTCCGGCAACCGCGCTAGGGCCGCATCGGCAGGTCGACGATGTCGAACCAGTACTGGCCGAGGGTTTTCATCACTTCGACCAAACCCCCGAAGGTGACCGGTTTGGTGATGAACGAGCTGGCGCCGATGGTATAGCTGCGCGCGATGTCTTCCTCGGACTTGGAGGTGGTGAGCACCACGACCGGGATATCGCGCAACTCGGCGTCGGCTTTGATCTCGCGCAACGCTTCGCGCCCGTCCTTCCGTGGCATGTTGAGGTCGAGCAGGATCAGGCCCGGGCGCGGGGCGGCACCGAGCGCCGCGTACGGCCCGCGGCAGAGCAGATAGTCCATCAACTCCTCCCCGTCGTGGACGAAGTGGAGATTGTTTACGACGCGGCTCTCCGCCAAGGCATCGCGGGTCATCATGCAGTCTTCTTGGTCATCGTCGGCCATCACCATCGTAATGCTGGTGCGCTTGGCTGTCATTGGCTCCCTCCTGCGCTCGTCGCCATCTGTCGCACCGGCAGTGTGACGATGAAGGTCGCGCCCTCGCCGGGCTGGCTGTGCGCGGCGATGGTACCGCCGTGACGCGCGGCGATCTTGGCGCAGATGGCTAGGCCGATGCCACTCCCCTCATACTCGCTGCGGCCGTGCAGCCGCTGGAACATGCCGAAGATGCGCTCGCGGTACTGCTCGTCGAAACCGATGCCGTTGTCGGCGACGACGATGGTTGCTGCGGTGGACGACCCGTTGGCCGGGGTGGCCTCGGCGTTGTTGCCAGCGTACACACGGACCACCGGCGGCGTATCGGAGCGATGGAACTTCAGCGCGTTGCCGATCAGGTTCATCATCAGCAGCCGCATTTGCATCGGGTCGGCCTCGATGTTCGGCAGTGGGGCGATGTCGACGTGGCCGCCGGTTCGCTCGATGCGCGTCTCGAGATCCGCCACGGCATCGCGGGCCGCTGCCGAGAGATCGACGGCCACAAACGGTTGCGCCATCGTCGTGACGCGCGCGAGAGCCAACAAATCGTTGATCATGGCCTGCATGCGCGCCGCCGCGTTGCGCATGCGCTCGATGTAGTCGGCCGCGTCGGCGGGGAGCGTGGCGGAATACTTGCTCTGCAGGCGTTCGCCGAAGCTCTGAATCTTACGCAAAGGCTCTTGGAGGTCGTGCGAGGTCACCGACGCGAACTGCTCCAGCTCGGCGTTGGAGCGGGCCAACTCGGCGGTACGTTCCGCGAGCTCGTCGCGCCCGCGACGCAGCGCGGTTTCGGCCCGTTTGCGTCGGCTGATGTCGCGGGTCGTGACGAAGGCCACGGTGCACAACATGGCGAGCGCCAAGGCGGTGAGGCCAAAAAACGCCACCATCGTTTGTTGCCGGCTCGCCCGCGAGGCTGCGGTGCGAACTGCGAGCAGGGATTCTTCATCCGCGTTCAACTCGCCGAGCAGCGCACTGATCTCGTCCATCAGCGTCAGCCCGCGCCCGGTAGTGAGCAACTCGGCCGCCGACCCCAGCCCCTGCGCCTTGGTCGTCTCCATCACTTGCCGGCCAAAGACGAGTAACGAGGCGATGAGCGGTTCCAGCGCATCGAGACGATGCTGTTGCTCGGGATTGTCGGCGGTCAGATGGCGCAGGCGGGCGACTTGTCCGTCGACATGCTCGGCGGCGGTGGTGAACGGTTGCAGGAAGCGCTCGTTGATGGTCGCCGCGTACCCACGATAAACACTCTGTCCCTGCGTGAGTGTCGCCCGCAGGTCCTCCGAGGCTTGCAGCACCTCGCGCGTGTGGACCACCGACGCCGCGTCGCTCACGACCCGGTCGATGGCGCGGTAGGAGACGATCGCGATCACTCCGATCGTGGCGAAGGCGAGGGCGATGCCGATGGCGATCGCGCGCTCACTCCACGAACGGATCGCGGCGCCGTCGACCGCACGCGTGGAGAAAGCGGCGTTCAACTGATTTGGTGAAGCTGTCGGTTCTCGCTCGGACACGGTGATCCGACTCTCTTTGTTAGCTGAAGGGTGCCAACACAGAGTGTCACCCTCTCGATCTACTGAGTCAAGGAGTTCGACTCAGTTAGCGTGGCAACAACCATCTACTCAACTTCGCAGCACTGACGATGCGCTTCCGAAAGTCGGGAAGCAGCATCGCTATGGGATTGCGAAACACAACGCAGTCGAACAAATCACTTGGGATCGTCGGCGCGAACTCATCGCGGCATACATCTTGGAGATTGCAGCGACCATGATCGTACGTGACTTGATGATGACCGAGGTAGTGACGCTCGATGCGTCCGATACGCTGGATCTCGCGGACAACATCATGCGGCTGGGACGCATCCGCCACATGCCGATCGTCTCGGATCAGAAGCTGGTCGGCATTCTGTCGCAGCGTGATCTCTTTCGCGCAGCGATTTCGTCGGTGCTGCAGTTTCGCGCCTCCACCGAGCGGGAGTGGCTGGCGAAGGTAAAGATTCGGGAAGTCATGACCGCCGCGGTGTTCACCGTGAAGCCGACCACACCGCTGCGCGAAGCGGTCGAGATGATGTTGAACAAGAAGATCGGGTGCGTGGTGGTGATCGCTGGCGACCGGATCGCAGGTCTATTGAGCGAGGGCGATTGCCTGCATTACCTCGCGCGGCTGCTCGACGTGGCCGAGACCAAGGCCGAGCTGCCGGAATTGAAATCGGACTGAGGGGTTCCAGGCGGCTCTCGACCGCTCTCGGATCTCAGCGTGTTGGGTGCGGTGCGGGTTGGCTGGCGCGAATGGCTTGGGCGCGCGATTCGAGTGCAGCGGCTTCGGCGGCGCGCGGGCTGCGACGCAGCAGGGCGGCGTAGTTGTCGAGCACACGCGCGACGGTCGCGTGGTTAGGTCCGAGGCTCTTCTCGTAAGCGGCGAGCGTCTCCGCGTAGAGCGGCGCTGCGTCTTCGTACCGCCCTTGCGCGCCATAGATCTGCGCCAACGCGAAGCGAGCGGCCGCCACATCGGTGTGATCGGGGCCGAGCGACTTCGTGCGAATGACCAGTGCGCGCAGCACCAGTGGCGCGGCGTCATCGTAGCGCCCTTGGGCGCGACGGCTCTCGGCGAGTGCGAGCAGCGTGGTCGCAACGAACAGGTGCTCGGGGCCGAGCACGCGTTCCTGGATTTCCAGCGCTTGGCGATCGAGGGTCTCCGCCTCGGCGTAGTGGCGCTGCACCCGGTTGACCGCCGCGACGTTGTTGAGACTGGTGGCGAGGCGGCCGTCGTTGGGGCCGAAGTGCTCGGCTTGCGTGACGGCGCGATTGAACAGCGGAGCGGCTTCTTCGTAGCGCCCCCGTTTGAACGCCGCCTGCCCCACGTCGTTTGTCTCTTGCCACGCGATGTCTTCGGGTGATCCTGCCGCGCGCCGAGCCGACAGATCACGGGAACACGCCGCGCTCGTGAGCACCACGACAATCAGTGCCGTCGCAGCGAATTTCGATGACGACGCGAATTTCGACGACATCGTGCGACTCCCGCCCCGCGATGAAGGTCAGCGTTCCACGGGGAGAATGTGGCGAAACAGCGGGACCAGTTCGGGGCCGCGCCGAATCGTATGCCCGCCGTCGACGCCGAGACACTGGCCGGTCACCCACGCGGCGTCATCACTCAAAAGAAAGCTGACCGCGTTCGCCACGTCCTCAGTCGTGCCGAGCCGCGACACCGGCATGCAACGCAAGTAGTCGGCCACGGCCTCCTCGGCATTGATCAACGGCGCGGCCAAATCAGTCGGGACGAGTCCCGGCATGACGGCGTTGACCCGGATGCCGTGCTCGCCGAGGTCATCGGCAGCGCAGCGGGTCAGCATGTTCACCGCCGCCTTCGAAGCGCAGTAGGCCGTCATCCAACGGTGGGTGAGCGCGCCGGCGATCGAACTGATGTTGACAATGCTGCCGCCGCCGGCCGCCTTCATCGCGCGCGCCTGGGCGCGCAAGCAACGAAAGACCCCGGTGAGATTGGTGTCGATCGTTTGGGTGAACTCTTCGGTGGTGGCGTTGAGCACACTGCCAATCGAGCCGCCGCCGGCCGCGTTGACGGCGAGCCGTAGTGGTCCGAGCCGTTCGACCGTGGTGGCGATGGCGGCCTCGACCGCTGCGTCGTCGGTGACATCGCACGCCACCCAGGACGCCGCCTTCCCGAGCGCGCGCGCGGCCTCGCGGACGATCTCGGCGCGGCGCCCGGCGAGCATCACGCGGCCGCCGCCGGCGACAATCGCGCCGGCACACGCGAGTCCGATCCCGGTGCCGCCGCCGGTGACGAAGCCGACTTTGCCCTCAAATCGCCCCATTCGATTTCCCCCTGCTCCGAGCCTTCTCGCCGGCGAAAGTAACATTCCCAAATTCGCTACGCCATAGCTTTTCCGGCGCGCCCGTTTCTGCATGTCCCTTAGCCGGACGGCACGGCACGCATGCTGCTGCTCGCTCACGGAAGCCAGCAACCGCTGGCGGAGGCAACGTACCGATGACCGTTCGTGTCTGGATGACGGCGAATCCGGAAACCATTAGCCCGCGTGACATGCTCGCGCTGGCGCAGGAGAAGATGACCCGCGGACGTTATCGACGGTTGCCCGTTCTGGACGTGTCGGGCACTCTCGTCGGCATTCTGACGCAAGGCGATTTGCGCCCGTTCGCAGGCTACCTGCCGACCACGCGCGTCGACGCCGCGATGATGGAGAAGCCGTTCACGATCGGCCCCGACGAAGCGGTCGAAGCCGCCGCCAAGCTGATGCTGGATCGCAAGATGGGCGGCCTGCCGGTCGTCGACGTCGACGGAAAACTGATCGGCATCATCACCGAGAGCGACCTCTTGCGCGTGCTGCTACGGCCGCGTTCGAAGTAATAGCGCGTCGCGCCGGCCGCAGCGCGCGAGACGACTACCGGCCCGTGAATTGCGGCGGACGACGCTGCACGAACGAAGCGACGCCTTCTTTGAAGTCCGCAGTGGTGAAGCTGGCGACCATCTCCGTGTCGGCTTCGTGAATTGAGGCGCCGAGGTCGACGAACAGATCGCCGTAGAGCTGGCGCTTCATCAGTCGAATCGAACGCGGCGAGCACAGTGTCGCCATCTCGGTGGCCACATCCCGCACGGTGCTCAGTAACGCGTCGTGCGCCACCACGCGGTTGATCAAACCCATGCGCTGCGCTTCGTCGGCGGTCACGATGCGGCCCGAGTATAAGAGGTCGCAGGCGTTGTGCATGCCGATGAGTTTTGGCAGCAGCCACGCGCTGCCGTGCTCGGCAACCAAGCCGCGGCGGGAGAAAATCGTGCCGAAGCGCGCGCGCTCCGAGGCGATCCGCATGTCGTAGTAGAGCATGTACGAGAGGCCGAGACCGACCGCGATGCCGTTGACGGCGGCGATGACCGGCTTGTGCAGACCGAGCGGATAGCTGTACTCGCCGCGGAATGCCGCCGGCAGGCTGGCGTCGACCGCGACTCGCAAGCGGCCGTCATCCGCCTCCACGCCTGCATCGCTGTTGCCCGCGCCGCCGCCCTCTTGCAGACCCTGCAGCATGTTCATGTCGGCGCCGGCGCAGTAGCCTTTGCCGGCACCGGTCACGATGATCACGCGCACGCCATCATCCCGATCGGCGTGCACCATCGCGTGACGCACTTCGGCGCCCATCCGCATCGTCCAGGCGTTCAGCTTCTCCGGCCGGTTCAGCGTGATGGTCGCCACGCGATCGGTAACGTCGTAGAGAATCTGGTCGTAGTTCATCGGCTCATCCTCTCAGCGAGATGTGGCTAGCGCGTACCCCGGATACCGCACGACTGCAACCGCCCTGCCAGGTTGATTGCTCGGGTCAATTTTCGTTGACTCAGTCTACCCACTCGAATAGTCAGCGCGACATGAATAAACAGACGATCGCTGGCGCGCGCAACTTGTTGCTGGCGGCAGTGGTTGCGGTGGCGTTCGGCTGCGGCGATTCGGACCAGCCGAGCAGCGCCCCGCCGCTCACTACCGCCGCGTTGTTGCAGCGGGGTTCCGAGGGTGTCGGGGTCACGACTGCCGAGTTCGAGGACACCAGCCGTTCGACGATGGCCAACGGTAGCGTTCCCGGTTTGGCGTCGCGCACGCTGCTCACGGAGATTTGGTATCCCGTCGACCCGTCGCAACCGGATGCGACCGATGACGAAGCGCGCGACGTGCCCTTGCGGCGTGGCGGAGCGCGTCACCCGCTCATCATTTATAGCCATGGCTTTATGGATACGCGCGGCGGCGGGATTGCGCTCGCGCACCATCTCGTTAGCTACGGCTACATCGTGGCGTCGGCGGACTTCCCGCTGACGAACTTGAACACGCCCGGTGGACCGAATGCGCGCGATCTCGTCAACCAACCCGGTGATGTGCACTTTCTCATCGATCGGCTGCTCGCGCTCAGCGCGGATAGTCACAGTTTCTTAGCCGGCGGCATCGATCCGGAGCGCATCGGACTCACCGGCTTGTCGCTCGGTGGGTCGACGACCTTCCTGGCTACGTTTCATCCCACGTTGCGTGATCCGCGCGTGCGCGCGGCGGCGCCGATTGCGGGTCCGGCATGCTTCTTCGGTCCGAAATTCTACGGCGACCGTCACGTCCCGTTGTTGATTGTGCACGGGAGCATCGACGCCATCGTCCCCTATCAACAGAATGCAGTCTTCGGCTTCAGCCAGGCCAGTTCGCCTAAGTACCTCGCGACCCTCGCCGACGCATCGCACACCGGATTCACCAGCGCCGGGGTGTTGTTGTTCGAGAACGTGCGCAATCCCGACGACGTTGGCTGCCGATCGCTCGGCGGTGGAACGCGCGGCGATGACGGCGAGCCGAGCTTCATCGATCTGCTCGGCGGCGCCGACGCCGGCATTGTTGTCGGCGACTGCCCGCCCGGGTGTGCCGATCCGACCCCGCGCCCGCGTGCGATGCGGCCTTCTCGCCAGCTCGCACTCGAGCGCCTCGCCATTCTGCCGTTCTTCGATGCGTATCTGCGCAACGATCAACGCGCCCGCGCCTTCCTCGAACAGACGCTGGCGGCGGAGAACTCGGACATTACGTTGCAGGCGCAGCCGTAGGGGACGCCGAGCCCCAATCCGAAAATACATTGGAACCGCCGATGGACGCCGATACACGCCGATACGAGATTTCTGCAAAGGCAGGAGCGGTCCGCAAACCTCATCAAAAGGCGTTTGGTGATCAAGCTCTGAATTGTATTCAAATCCGCATCTCCGTACATCGGCGTGAATCGGCGGTTTCGTTTCTTCTTTCGGATTGAGGCGCGAGTCGGGCGCTCACCAACCGCGCAGATCGATCGGCCAGGTGTCGGCCACCTGCTCGCCGGTCACGACCACCAATCGCTCGTGATAGGCGATGGTCGGATCGATGTGCGCGGGCCATACGCGAACGCGGTCGCCAACCGTCACCGCCCGCTCGGGTGCGAAGGTGATGTGCTCGTCGGAGCAAAACCATACCTTGGCGTCATCGATCGACGGATTGCCGTGATCCATGCCGAGCGCCTTCAGGCCGCAATCGGCGACGGCAAAGCTGGCGGATACTGAAATCACGGTCGCGAGCACGCTCAGGCCGCGGCGAAACGGGAGATTCAGTTTGCCGTACGCGGTGTCCATCAAGACGTACGAGCCCGCCTGAATCTCGTTCGCCCAGAGGTTGCAGTCGTAGGTGCCGGTACCGCCGGCGGAGATCAGCTCGCCGCCGACGTCGGCGTGCGCCGCCAGCAGCAGCTGCATGGCTTCTTCACACAAGCGCGTGCGCGCCGCGCGGTCGTCGAGACCGACGATGTGTCCCTCATATCCCATCACGCCGCGCACCAGCAGGCCCTGTTTGCGCGCCAGATCGGCAAGTCCCCCCGCCGCGGCCGGCAGACAGCCGCAGCGCGGCAGTCCGATGTTGACGTCGATGACGACCTCGCGAACGTTTCCGGCCGCGGCCGCGGTGATGGTCGCCGCAGAGTCGACGGCGACGGTGACGCGCGCATCGAGGCGGCCGAGTCGGCGGGCGTCGAGTACCTCGTTGGCGAGCAGCAAGTCTTCGCCGAGGCCGGCGGCGGCCAGGCCTTCGACTTCGCGGATGGTGGCGCAGGTGAACGTGCGATGCCCGTGCGCGATCTGGCGACGCGCCAGCGCTGTACACTTGTGCGCCTTCACGTGCGGGCGCAGGCGCGGGCCCGGCAGGGCCGCGGCCATGGTTGAAAGGTTGTACTCGAGCGCGTCCGCGTCGGCGAGCAACGCGGGTGTTGGCAGATCGTCAAGCGTCATTGCTCTCCTCGTCCCCGTCTGCGCCCCTGGCAGCGGCGAGTGTTCCTCGCTAGAGAGGAGCGCATGCTGCGCCGGCCAGTTTGGGTCAACGCGGTGCTCGCGCTGCTCGCGGTCACCACCAGTGGCGTCGTCGGATACATGGCGATTGCGCGGATGACCTTCATCGAAGCGCTCTACATGACCGTGACGACGCTGTCGACGGTCGGCTATGGCGAAGTACGGCCGCTCAATACGGCCGGCCGAATCTTTACGATGCTGTTGATCGTTGGCGGCCTCGGCATCGTGTTCTACAGTGCGGGCCGCGTGGCCGCCGACCTCATCGAGGGTGGCGTGCAGCGGGCGCTAGGGAGGCGTCGAGTGCAACGACAGATTGCGCAAATGACGGATCACTTCATTGTTTGTGGCTTCGGCCGCATGGGACGGATCGTGTGCAAAGAGCTGGCGGCCAAGCCGGTGCCGTTCGTCGTCGTCGAAAGTGACGCGGAGACTTTGCGCGACGTTGAAGCAGCGCAGTTCGCGAAGGTCGACGGCGATGCAACCGAAGACACTGTGCTGCTCGCAGCGGGCATCAAACGCGCCCGTGGTCTGGTGGCCGCGCTGTCGACCGATTCCGACAACGTCTACGTCGTGCTGAGTGCGCGCGAACTCAACCCCAACTTGCTAATCGTCGCGCGCGCCGAAGACGAGCGCAGCGAGCGCAAGCTATTGCACGCCGGCGCGACTCGGGTGGTGTCGCCGTATGTCATCGGTGGCCATCGCATGGCGCACTCGCTGCTGCGGCCGGCCGTGCTCGACGTTATCGATCTTGCCACACACTACCGCAGCATGGAGCTGCAGATCGAGGAAGTGAGCGTCGCCGCCGGCACGTTCGCGGTCGGCGCAACGCTAGCCGGGTCGGGTATTCGTGAACGCCACGGCATCATCGTGATCGCGATCAAGAAGGCCAATGACGAGATGGTGTTCAATCCCGCGGCGGAAGTGCGCATTGCGGCGGGCGATCGGCTGGTGTTGATGGGGCAGGCCGACAGCTTGCGCGAATTGGAACGGCAGCTGCAGAAGCAGTGACCCGTATCTCCGGACGAGGGATGAGTGATGCCTGACAATGCAGACGCCTCAAGGATCGATCTGTCGCTCGATTGTCGTGCGGTGACGTTTGAGAATCCGACGGGAGCGCGCGGCGCTGGTGGAACGGCGCACGGCGGGCGCAAGGGCGCGCCGTCGCGCGTGCTGGCAGCGGGGGAGCGCGTGGTGCTCGCCGATCTCGCCGGACCCGGGATTCTCCGGCACCTCTGGATGACGTTCCCGCCAGCGCCCCCGGAGATCATGCGGGCGCTGTGGCTGGAAGTGTTCTACGACGGCGCCAGCGAGCCGAGTGTCTCGGTACCGTGCGTCGATTTCTTCGGCGTGCCGCACGGGCGACCGATCGCCTTCGATTCGGCGCTGGTGTCGCTGCACGAAGGCCGCGGCTTCAACGCCTATTTTCCGATGCCGTTTCGTCAGCGCGTGCGCATCGAGCTGACCAACGGCAGTGTGCGCGCGCTGCCGCTGTACTACCAGATCGACTACACGCTCGGCCCGGTGGTGGACGATGCCGGCTATCTGCACGTCGCCTTTCGTCGCGAGAATCCGACTACACTGCAGCGCGACTTTGTGATCATCGAGAACTTACGCGGACCCGGGAGATTTCTCGGGTGCAACGTCGGCGTGCGTGTGATCGATACGGGGGTGTGGTACGGCGAGGGTGAAATCAAGGTCTACCGCGACGGCGACGGTGCGCAACCGACGATCTGCGGCACCGGCCTCGAAGACTACGTCGGCACCGCCTGGGGGATGGGCGCGCACGCGGCGCACTACGCCGGCACACCGCTCGACGTGCGCGATCCGGCCGGCCGTCTGAATCCCGACTTCGTGGGCTTCTATCGCTGGCATCTTGCCGACCCGATCATCTACGCGCGCGAGTTGCGCGTCACCATCCAGCAGATCGGCTACGCGTCGTTCGCCGCGGGCCAGGACGCGGAATTCGCGCGCTACGCGCAGAGTCATCCGGCCGCGGGCGCGGGCTGGGAGCGCAACCCGCGCCCGAACATTCTCGCGCGCGGCATCGCCGAGCGCGTCGACGACTACTGCGCCACCGCGTATGTGTACTGCCGTGAGCCGCAGCCGGTGCCGCGCCTCGATCTCACCGCCGCCCTGGCCGATATCGCGCGGCGCCCATACGAACAACCGCATCCGTTCGAAGCAATGTTCGCGGGCGGGTGAACTCTCATGGCGGCATTCATCTGTTCGGCCAAGTCTCAGACCTGGTTCGCTGCCGTCAAGGAAGATGACTTCCCAAACGCAGGAAGCCAGCGGGATGCATTCGTACCGGTGCGACGACGGCGGCGGCTTCGGCGTCGCTCGGGCGCTTTTCCGGTGACGTGGTGATGGTGTAAGAATTGCGTTCGTGGCGGAGGCGATGATGAGCGACGGTGGTGCGGGGGAGACGAGTCGGCGGTCGTTCTTTGCGCAGATGATGGCGGGAATCGGCCTGCTGATGAGCTACGGGCTCTTCGGTGGCTACGCGGTGGCGTATCTGTTCCCGGCGCGAGTCCGCCGCACGGCGCGGTTGTTGTTCATCGGCCGACGCGTGGACTTCGCCGCGGGCAGTACACGCACGTTCGTCGACGCGAAGGGACGCACGTTGTTGCTGCGGCCGAGTGGCGACTCGATCGAAGCCTTCGACACACGCTGTCCGCATCTTGGTTGCAAGGTTCACTGGGAGCCCGACAAGGATCGCTTCTTCTGCCCTTGCCATCACGGCGTCTTCAATCGCGACGGCGTTGCGACTGCCGGGCCGCCGTTCGATGCGAAGCAGAGCCTCACCCGCGAACCGCTCGATGTCGACAGCGCCGGCAACGTCTTCCTCAAGGTCGAGGCATGACAACCGGCAGCGGTCTGTCGAGTC
>JBGOUW010000365.1:0-5218 GCA_041477755.1 Binatia bacterium | reverse complement strand
GTCTCCCAGCCGGCGCCGCCGACGTGATTCGCCGCTACGTAGGTGATCTGCAATTGCATGACGTCGACGTAGGCGTACCGCGACGTTGTCACGTGGTTGTTGTACACAGCCATGGCGACGCCAGCGCCGGTTTGGGTCCAGTCCCACGGGTTCAACGCGCTGTCGGTGAAAACGTAGTCTTTAGTCGCGTCCGTGGTGGGCCAGTCCGCCGTCGGATCATCGACGTGCTCGGTGGCTTGCACGATCCCGTCCTTGACCAGACGAATCGCATTCGTCTGACAAGTCGCTGCCGCCTGGCAGTGCCGTTCCACGCGTACCAGAATCTGCGTGATGCTCGCGTCGTAGGGAAGATTGCCGGGATGAATGCCGAAGTTCGTGCATTTGAGGAAGCGCGATGTCTTCGTCGGCGTCACCAACGCCGTTGCCCACAAATTGTCGCTGCTTTGAGCATGACTCTCCCCGCCCCACGCCGTGGCTTCGCCGTTCGCGGCGTCCTCAGCACACGTACCCGGATTGCCGGGACCAAACACCGGATCGATCACGTACGGCAGCGCAGTCTCGGGCAACGACGAGTCATCGCACGTCATTACCAAGCGTTGCGGGAATATCGCCGCCTGCCAGGCGCACGGAACCTCGGTGCCGTCCGCACCGACGATCCGTGGCTGCGAGACGCGCCAGAACGAGTTCACGGCCTCGCCGTCCGGGTCAACGGTGAACGGCTCCCACATCCCGGCCAGCTCGTACGGCCAGTCCACGGTGGTGACGCCGCGCGGCGCGTTCACCGCGTCGCTGGTCCAGTGTTGCCCCGTCGCGGTCCAGCGTGAGGGTCCAGGTCAGACCGCCAGCCATGACCGTCGCGCTCGGGTTCCCGTCTATTGACGGGCGTCCCACCAGCCACGTGATGCCGCCCGTGGAGTCCCGCAGGGCGTGCGAGACGACACCGAGGGTCTGCGCATCGCCCTCAATCGCCGAGTAGCGCACGACAAATCGCCATCACTACCGTCGGCGTGAAACTGACGGACGCCACGCTGCCAATGCCCCTGCGCGTCTTGCCAATTGCGGGGCAACTGGTCGCTCACGACCACCCGTTGCCCGTCTGCGAGTTGTGCAACTGAAACCGTCTCCCCACGCAGCTCGGCCACCTCGCACGGCGGCGCGCTAGTGTCGCAGGTGGGAAGCTCTTCGGGGTGCACCGCCGCTGCGCGTGCAAGTGTCGGCTCGAACACCGCCACGAGCGCGGCGACGGCGAGCGCACGCAATGCGACTCGGCTACGGCCGGCAGCTACATTTCGAGTCCTCGCATCGATCCGCTGACTGCGCACTACCCCTCCTGCTCTTGCTCGTTATCGCGGGAGGCACGCACATAGTTGGTCGTGTCGTACTATGTCAACAAAATTCTCTTCATCTCGAGCAACATTCTTGTGTGCGGAGTCTTAAAGACCCCGCCTTCGGTTGCGCTGGCAATCGACGCGGCGGTGCCGTTCGCGCTGAGCGAGACGATCGCGGCGGACATTATGGCGCGGTCATCCGGAACCCTGATGCCATTCAACGTTGTCTCGCGCGTGTCGGAGGTCTACTGTCTCGCCGCGCCGGACTCAAGTGTGATGACCAGTGCGAACGCGCCTCGATTCTCGACAACCGCATTTGCCGGCGGGCCCATTCTCACCATGGACCCGTGGCTCGCCGCGCCGGAGGTCGTAGTCGTTGACGGCGGGCGGATCGCTGCGGTCGGCGCGCGCGCGCTGCTCGGCGCCTATCCGCATGCGCGGGTGGAACAACTCGCTGGGCGTACGCTGTTGCCGGGTTTCATCGACGCCCACAATCACCTGTCGATCGCGGCGCTACACCCGCTGTGGGCGGATCTCTCGCAGGTGGCCACGGTCGAGCAGTTGCAGTACGCGCTGGCCGAACAGGCGGCGCGTGAACCGGCAGCGCAGTGGATTCGCGGCGTGGGCTGGAACGAGACGACGCACGGGTTGGTGCTCGATCGCCATCAACTCGACGCGCTGGGGCTCGACCGGCCGATCATCGTCGTCCATTTCACGCTGCACCAATGCGTCGTGAGCTCGCGCGGGCTCGACGAACTAGGGATTGGACGAACCACGCCCGATCCGCAGGGCGGCATGATCGCGCATGGCTCCGACGGGACGCCGAGTGGCCTGTTGATCGAACGCGCGTGGAGCACGGCGCACGCCGCTTCAATGGCCGCCTATCACGACCGCGATCGTTGGGCCGAACTGTTCGCTGCGCGTGCGCGGCAGTTGCTGCGCGACGGCATCACCTGCGTGCACGACGCCGCGTGCGCTCCCTCGGCCGAGGCGGTGTATCGCATCATGCGAGCGGCGCAGACGTTGCCGATCTCCGTTCTGATGATGCCGCACGCTGACGCTATCCTCACCGAGCCGACGCACGAGCGGCTCGCTGGGCCCCCGACCGGCGATGGCGACGAGCAGTTGCGGGTCGGTGCGGTGAAACTGTTCGCCGACGGTGGCGTGGCGCCGGCGATGGATGTCAGCATCGCCGGCCAGCGCAGTCAGTTCGGCATCGAGTTTCCCGGTCTTGTCGAGGCAACCACGCGGGCGGTCGCGCGCGGCTTTCGCGTCGCGGTGCATGCGATCGGCAACGTCGGACTCGCCGCCGCACTCACCGCCTGCCGAGAGGCGGCGCGCCTACGCCGCGATGACGATCATCGTTTTCGCATCGAGCACGCGTCGCTGGCGGCGCGCGCCCAGATCGCCGAGATGAAAGCGCTGGGCGTGGTGGGCGTCGTCCAACCGGGTTTCCTGCACCACATCGGGCAGGCGGTCGAAGGTGTGCCGTTTGATGAGGAGATCTGGCTGCCGTTCGGCGACCTGGCGCGTGCCGGCGTTCCACTGGCCGCATCGTCGGACGACCCGTGCGCGTTTCACCAACCGCTGCGCACGGCATCGCACGGCGCCACGCGCCGCACCGGTTCGGGTCGTATCCTCGGTCCGGAGCAAGCTATCGGGTACGAAGAATGGTTGCGTCTCTACACCGCCGGTGCCGCCTACGCCGGCGGACAGGAGCACGAACGCGGCAGCCTCACCCCCGGCAAGCGCGCGGATCTCGTTGTGCTCGAAGGACCACTCGACCCCGACCACCCGCCGCGAGTCGCGCAAACCTGGGTCGCTGGCGAACTGGTGTACGCCGCCGCGTGACGGCGCGTCCACGATCGTCCCAGCGCCCATCTTGAACCGGTGCGCCGCATCGGTAAGGTTCACGTGTAGGAGGGAGCAATGTCGGTCGAAGACAACAAGGCGCTGGTGCGCGGCTTCATTGAAGACTTGAGACGCGGCGATCCAGCTAGCGCAGCGGCGAAGTTCGACCCGGAACGCTACTACTCCCATTCGTGGGGCGGCAATTTGGCCGAGACTTGGCAGAAGATGGTAGCGGCCCGCGCTAGTGGCACGTGGTCGGACGTCGAGGTAGAGACGCAGGACCTGATTGCGGACGGCGATCGGGTGATGCATCGCGCTCGTTTTACCGCCGCACACACCAACACGTTTCTCGGCGTGCCGGCGACGGGTAATCGTGTGACGTTTCATTTCATCGAGATGTGGCGCATCGAGAACGGCAAGATCGTCGAACATTGGGGCGGCCTCGCCGAAGTGGCGCGCCTCTATGAGCAACTCGGAGCAACTCGCGCACCAGGGAAGCTATGACGACGCAGCAGACGTGGGACCCGGAGCGGTATGCGCGCAACGCGCGCTTTGTCGCCGACCTCGGCATGCCGGTGGTGGAGTTGCTCGCACCGAAGGCCGGCGAGCGCATCCTCGATTTGGGCTGTGGCGATGGCGCATTGACCGAAAAGCTGGTCGCCTTGGGCTGCGCAGTCGTCGGTGTTGACGGCAGCGCTGAGCAGATCGCCGCCGCACGCACCCGCGGACTCGATGCGCAGGTGATGGACGGCCAACGGTTGAGCTTCGAGAACGAATTCGATGCGGTCTTCAGCAACGCGGCGATGCACTGGATGCGGCGCGCCGACGACGTGATCGCCGGTGTCTGGCGCGCGCTCAAGCCTGGTGGTCGATTTGTCGCCGAGTTCGGCGGCCACGGTTGCGTGGCGACGATCGCCCGCGCGTTGATCGCCGCACTCGATCGCCGGGGCGTCAATGGCGCCGCCGCGAACCCGTGGTACTTTCCGACCGTGGAGGACTACGGCCAGCGGCTCGCGGCCGGTGGGTTCGTGGTGAACTACCTCGCGCTCATTCCGCGCCCAACCCCACTACCCGGTGACATCACCGGGTGGCTCGAAACCTTCGCCGAGAGTTTCACCGCAGTGTTGCCGGCAGCCGAGCGCGCCGCGTTCGTCGACGAAGTCAGAGAGGCCGTGCGTCCGACGCTGTGCGACGCACAAGGTCAGTGGACTGCCGACTACGTGCGGTTGCGCTTCACGGCAATCAAGCCATGAATCGGCCATCCGGCCGACCTACGATCCGACGAACTACCCGTGATCGCGATGACTAAGCTGGCGGCAGCGTGAAGTAGAACGTGGCGCCGCGGCCGACCGCCGCCTCGGCCCACACCCGGCCGCCGTGGCGGCGAATGATTCGCTGCACCGTTGCCAAACCGATTCCCGTGCCCTCGAATTCTCGACTGGTGTGCAGACGCTGGAATGCGCCGAAGAGTCTGTCGGCGTACTTCATGTCAAACCCAGCACCGTCGTCACGGACGAAGAACACGCGGGCCTCAGACTTTACGCTGGAGAGGTCAGTCGTTGCGCTGAAATCCGTCGCCTTCGATTGCAGCGCGCCCATCGTCGTTGCGTGGAACTGAACGTGCGCGGATGGCTGTTTGCTGGTGTACTTCCAGGCGTTGCCGAGCAGGTTCTCCATCATGATCCGGAGGAGGCGCTCGTCGCCCTGGGCGGTGATATTGGGGGCAATCGTCAAGTCGACACGGCGATCGGGATTGGTCTTGCGCAACTCGGCGGCGACGGCTTGCGCCAGCGCACTGAGGTCGACTGCCCGATACGTCATCTCGGTGCGCGTGACGCGCGCCAGTGAGAGCATGTCATCGATGAGATCGCCCATGTGCGCGGCGGCGGTGTCGATGCGCTTGAGGTAGTGTTGGCCCTGCTCGTCGAGCTGCGCGGCATAGTCTTCCATCAACGCTTTGCTGAATCCGCTGATACCCCGCAGCGGCGCCCGCAGGTCGTGCGACACCGAGTAGCTGAAGGCTTCCAACTCCTGGTTGG
>JBGOUW010000461.1:0-4115 GCA_041477755.1 Binatia bacterium | reverse complement strand
TGCTTACCGCTCTTAGTACCGCGGATCCTGGATCGACCGGAACGCAATCCGGCGCGCAGATCGCCTACAGTCCGGTGTCCACTTCCGCCAACGCGTGCACCACCTTCGTCGACATCGTCGTGCCGTTGCGAACCGTCGGAACCCGCACGCTGCGCGGCGTCCGCACGGTGCTCGTCACCGCCAACACCACCACGACCCCGTCGCGCAATCTGCTGACGCTCTTCTGCACACCGCCGCAATAATTTTTGCCGGCCCGAGCCTTTGAAGCCGGGCGGCTGCGCCGCTAGTTCTCCGCTGGCCACTGAGGCGTGTGAAGACCTTCACACAATTTTCGTCATCAACCACCAGAGGATGACTAACCCAACGGCGACGGCGGCGAGCGCATTACTGCGCAGCAGTCGACGCCGATGAAGCGAAGCGAACACACGTTCCGGCAGGAGTGTCCATGCCGCGGCCCAGGCCACCAAAGGAATTCCGAAGGGATGCTGTTGGAGTGACGCGATGATCCGGCCCTGAGTCAGGAGCAACAGCGCACGACCCATTCCGCATCCTGGACAGTCGTGGCCGGTCAGTGCGTGGAAGAGGCAGACACTGGGCAGTCGTCCGATCAAATCGTGAACGTTCCATACCTGCAGCGCATTGCCGACCGCCGCCAAGCCCAGGACCAGCAACCCCGCACGCATCAGCCAGGTCTGGTCGCGGCTACGCTGCAAAGAAATCATTGATCTCACTTTGCTGAATCGCATCGGCGACCACGGTGAGGCCGAAAACCGAGAGCATCAAGCTGATCAGCGACAGGTTCTCGGCCGGCGGCTTTCCCAAATCGCGTTGGATCGCAGTGATGGCGCGGCCCATCAGGTACTCGGTGTACATATGGTAAATCCCGCACGTCACCAGCGTCAGCAAGATCCACGTTACGAAGCGGAACTCTTCGCGACCGAGGAACGCGTTCAGCACCCGAAACTGGCGCCGCTGCCAGAACACGTTGTAGATGCCGCAGGTGACCACGGTGAGCAGGAGGTCCACCGCGACGTTGCTAACGGCATCGCTCGGATCAATCGAGTGAGGTGACATATTCTGCATCAGACCCTCTCCTTCTTCTCGATCACCGCAGTGAAAAACCCAGCACCGTTTGCAGCTCGGTGAGTGCGGTATCCGGGTGATCGACTTTGATCGTCGTCATGCCGAGCGCTCTCGCCGCCTTGAGGTTGCTGCCGATGTCATCGAGGAAGACGGCGTCGGCTGGCGCAATGCCGAGCTGGTCGCAGGCGAGGTGAAAGATCCGCGGATCGGGCTTGCGCACACCCACGACCGCCGACTCGATGAAGGCGTCGAAGTGCGTCCGCAACACATGAGTGCCGCCGTCTTCGGCGACCCAGTTATTGGTGATCGCACCGGCCAGTAGCCCACGGGCGCGGATGCGGCGAATCGCCTCGATCATCGCCGGCCGCGGCGCGATCACTTGCGCGACCAGAGCCATCAGCGCGCGCGCGGAGATCGCGACGCCAGCCGCGGCGCAGTCGCCGTCGAAGACCGGATAGAATTCTTCGAGCGTCAGCTCGCCCCGCTCCAGCCGCGACCAGCCGCCGTTTGGCGCGGTGTCCACTACGACTCGATTGATGAACCCAGCGGAAATGGCGTGCGCGCGCTCGTACGCCGCAATCGCGTGCAACGGCGAGCCAACCACAACTCCACCGAGATCGAAGAGGACGGCGCGGTACTGCATCCCGGCCAACTCACCCACACGTTGCCGCCGCGGGCAGTGTCACTATCGAGCCTTCTTGGTCCTCGGAGGGTCGAGCACAATGCGCGGCGCATCGGGGTGCGGCCGATAGAGGATGACGGTGTGACCGACCAGCCCGCAGAGCGCGGCGCCGGTGGCGTCGGCCACCGCGTGTGCCACCGCGCCCTTGTCCTCCGGTTGCCGCATCTGCACCTTGATCAACTCGTGATCCAACAACGCGCGCTCGACGGCCTGAACAATGCCGGCGCTCAGTCCGTCTTGACCCAACTGCACCAACGGTTTCAGATGATGCGCCAGAGCGCGCAACCGCCGCACCTGTCGCGAAGAGAGAACCAGCGCCGCCATGCCGGACAATCTGACGTAGTGCAGCCGCCGCTGCAAGCAACGGGGCACTCGCAACGCCGCCGTGCCAATCGGAATATTTTAGGAATAGAGATCCTTGCCATCGTCCGCCTGCTTCGGTGCGGTCGCGGGCTTCTTGATCGGCGGATTGGGCAAGCGCACGATGCCCTTCTCCTTCAAGAGCGTGTGGTACTGTTCCTTGTCGTCGGGCACCGGGCGCGAGTCGCCCGCCCAGGTCTCAAACAGCAGCGCACCGTGTCTGCCCGCGATCAGCGGGCCAAATTTGGCACCGAGTTCGAGCACGATCAGCGTCCCGCGCGGACAGTGGCGATCGCCAATCGTCAGATCGCCTTCGAGCACGAAGACCAAGTGATCACTGCAGTGGCCGTGCCGCTCGATGACTACATTGGGGTCGTAGCGTCCGAGCACGACCATCCGCTTCGCGTTCCACTCGAGAAATTTCTCGTGTACCGATACGCGCTGCTCACCGTGCATCTGGGCGATGACCTCGTTCCAGGGCACATCGTCGAGATGAACGAAGGCGAGGCGCGGTGCGCTGGCGTCGGCGCCGGGTTCAGTGATGGTCGTCTGCATGGCGGCTCCTCTCGCGCGGCTCGGCGATCAAGTCAGATGGCCTTGATGACTCCCAGCGGATAGATCGGCTTCAGCTTCTCCTCAAGGAAAGCTGGTCCTTGATCGGGCGTGACGAACCAGTCGGTCGGACACATTGTAAGGATCTCGACCAGCGAGAATCCCTTGCCGTCGAGCTGTGCGCGGAAAGCGTCGTGCAAGTACTGCTTCGTGAGCTTGATACCCGATGGCGTGTGAACCGCGGCGCGCGCGACATAGGCGGCGCCGTCGAGCTGCGCGATCAACTCGCTGATCTTGATCGGGTTGCCGTGACGTTCTCGATCGCGTCCACCAACAGTGGTCTTGGTGTGCTGCCCCAACACGGTCGCCGCGGTCATGTGCCCGCCGGTCTCGCCGAACACGGCGTTGTTGAAGACGATGGCGGTGAATTTCTCACCCCGCGCCGCGCTGTGAATCACTTCCTGCAGCCCCTCCGAGATCATGTCGCCATCGCCTTGCATGGTGAAGACAAAGGCGTCGGGACGCACGCGCTTGACGCCGGTGGCAACCGAAGGCGCACGGCCGTGGAGCGCCTGCATGACATCGACATCCATGATCATCGGAAACGCGGTGTAGCAGCCGATGCCGGCCACGCAGATTGTGCGATCGCGCAGCCCCAGTTCTTGAATCAGCTCCAAGATGATCCGCAATGCGACCGGTTCGCCGCAGCCCGGACAGAGAGAATGCTCGGTCGTGAGCAGCAGATCGGGTTTTTCGAGCACCTTCCGCATTTCCATAGCCACGCTCCTTGTCGAGCAGGGGTTCAAGGCTTCCCTGATTCCACCCTCGAACCCTCGAACCCTCGAACCCTCGAACCCTTCTTCGGGTAGACCTCCTCGATCCGCTTGAGGATGTACTCCACGTTGAGCAGCGGACCGACGCCGAAGCCGGAGTGATCGTGGCTGATGCCGCCGATCGCATGCACCGGCGCGCGGCCAAGGACCGACAGTTGGACATCCTCGATCATCTGCCCGGCGTTCAGTTCGAACACCGCGACCGCTTGCGCACGATCGGCGGCGGCGGCCATCGCCTGAGTTGGGAACGGCCACAACGTAATCGGCCGCACGTATCCGACACGCAGACCGCGCTCGCGCGCCAGCCCTACCGCGTACTTCACGAAGCGGCCGGGAAAGCCGAAGGCGACCACCACGAGCTCCGCATCGTCGAGATAGCCCGTGTCGACGCGCACCTCCTCGGCCTTGATGGCGGCGTGTTTGTCGATCGCATGCGCCAGCGTTGTGGCGATATCGGTCGAGAGCTTCTCTGACGGTCCGAGCGGAGAGAGGGTGATGCCGCGCCGCCCCTGAGCACCGGTGATCGCCCAGCTCTTGGCCGGCAATTGGGGAGCAACTGTTTCATGAAACTCGACGATCTCCGAGGTGTGCGACAACAGGAAGTC
>JBGOUW010000181.1:0-8872 GCA_041477755.1 Binatia bacterium | reverse complement strand
GCGCGACATCCGGCAGCTCGCGATTGCCTGTCGCGAACACGGCCGAGGAGGTACGGCGGTGCGCGAGAAGCTCGGTCGCTTGTTCGTCGAGAACGAAGTGATGCGTGCCAACGGTCTGCGCAACCTCGCCAATTTCGCCGATGGCAACAAGCCGGGGCCGGAGTCGTCGTTCGAAAAAATCTTCTGGAGCGAGTTCGACAAACGCTTCCGCGACGTCGCACTCGACTTGCTCGGACCAGGCGGTCTGCTGGAGCGCAGCAGCGCCGAAGCGCGCGCCGACGTCGATTGGGCGCGCGAGTTTCTGTGGGCACGCGCCGGCACGATCTACTCCGGCTCCTCCGAGATTCAACGCAACATCATTTCGAAACGGGTACTCAACCTGCCGCAAGTCTGACCCGCGAGAAACGGATTTCCGATGAAGTTTGAGTTGTCCGAAGACCAAGCCCTGCTGCGCAACTCCACGCGCGACTTCCTCGCCAGTGAGTGGCCGATCGAACAGGCGCGCAAGGTGATGGAACACGATCCGCGCGGCTACGATCTTTCGGCCTGGAAGCGGCTCGCGGACATGGGCTACATCGGACTCCTGCTGCCGCCAAACGTGGGCGGCCAAGGACTCGGCGCGATCGAGTTGGCGATCGTGCTGGAAGAAGTCGGCCGCGCCGCCATGCCCGGACCGTTCCTCGATGCGGTACTGGCGGCGGCGCTGCTCGCGGCCGCCGGCCGGCAGGACGCGCTGGTGAACGACATCGCCGCCGGCAAGACGCTGGTGACCATCGCCCGCGATGACGCACCGTTTTGCGGCGGCAACGCTACGCCGACGCGCTTCACAGGTAACCGCGTGGGTGGCACGAAGTACTTCGTGCCGTTCGCCGCCGCGGCGGATGCGTTGCTGGTGACGACTCCCGACGCCCTGTGCCTGGTGCAGAAGCCGTTTGAGGTGATCGCGCTGACGACGTTCGACCTGGCGCAGCGCTTCGGCGAAGTGAAGCTCGATCACGCGGCGACGGCGATTGGCTCACCGAGTCTGCTCGATCGCGTCGATCAACTTGCGGCCGTCGGCGCCAGTGCGACGCTGCTCGGCCTGATGAGCCGAGCGTTGGAGATCACGCTCGAATACGTGCAGACGCGCACCGCGTTCAAACGGCCAATCGGTTCGTTTCAAGCGCTGCAACACCGGCTGGCAGACATGCTGTTGAAGACCGAGTCGACGCGCTCGGCGGTCTACCGTGCGGCGTGGTGCGTCGATACCGACGCCCCAGACACCGCAATCGCGTGCGCGGCCGCGAAGGCGTACGCGGGCGACGCGTCGCGCTTGGTGTGCGGCGAGGCGATCCAGATGCACGGCGGCATCGGCTTCACTTGGGAACTCGATCTGCACGTCTACTTCAAGCGCGCCAAGACGTTAGAACAGCACTACGGCTCAACCGAGGCGCAAATCGAACACACACTGGCTGCCGCTGGGTTCTGAGGAAAATCTCTGGTCTGTAGTTCCTGGTCTGTGGTTGGGAACCGGAGACTACGAACCAGGGACCAGAGACCATCTCTAGTCTTTCAGCTCGATGATGATCTCGCGAAAGCGTGCGTCGCTGCGATTCACGGCGCGCTCGCTGCCGCCGCGCTTGACGTAGAACACTTGGCCCGGCTTCACCGGTACGCGAAATGATTTCCCCAGCGGCGGATCGGCATCGACGCTAGTGCCTTCGAGGATGCACAAGCAGTAGTCCATCGTATGTTCGTGCAGGTCCGACGACTCGCCCGGCGCGAGCAGCATCTCCCAAATCTTCACGCGGTCATTCTCAAGGATGAGTCGGGTGCCGACGTTTCCTAGTGGCGTTGACGCGCTCATCGTTCACCTCCTCGCCAGATGCGACTGGCGCCGCAGACACGTCCACGGATGAGGCCCGCGTGTCAACTCGTGGCCCGAGTTGTGCCAGGGTCGCTGGCTAGTGGTGGCTCCGCTCGAGAGCGGCGCGCCGGCCGCCGGACGCGTGAGTCATGGGCGCGGCCGACGGCTGCTGAACACTCACAGCCGGCGCTACGTGTGGCGCGCTCTGGGGGTGAGCCATCGGCGGTGCCGCCTGCGGGGCGTGCGCACGCACGCGATCTGCGCGCGACTGGAACGCGGGCCCATCTGATTGTCTACGGGCAATCGGCGGCGCGACGGGACGCACGTCGGGACGATGAACCGCTGGCTCGCTGCGTGGCGCATCCGCGAGGTGTGGCGGCGTCGCAAGCTGGTGGTCGCGCAGGCGTTCGGCGCGAGATCGCGACGCACTTTGGTCTGCCTGTACAACTGACCGCCGATCAAACGATGGCGGGGTCTCCGGTTGGGGCAACGGATGGCGGTCCGCACGGTTGACGAGTTCGCGGTCTGATTCGCGCAGGCGATCGGCGCGCGAGCCGTGCGTCGCGGCGAGCGGCGGTGGTGCGGTGTTCGGCCGAGCCGTGTGAGTGGTGTCGCTGGGCAACGGAGCGGCAGCGGGTTGCTGCTCGCGCAGCCTATCGATACGCGACCGGCGTGATTGGTTCATGGGGGGTGCGGCGTGTTGCGGCTGTGTCGCCAGCGCGGGCGACGACGCCGGCGCCTGATTGCGCAAGCGCTCGGCCCGACCGCGAGGCTCGTGAGCAGTAGTCGCCGGGTTGCCGGAGGGCGGCATGGCGTGCGGCGGAGTCATCGATGCACCGGTCATCACCGGCTTCACCGGCAGCGCGCCGCGCACGGGTTGCAGCTGGCTCGGGTTGAGTCGCTCAATGCGTGCGCGCCGGCCCGCCGGCTGCGTGAACTGATTGTGCGGCACCGCCACCACCGCATTCGGGACATGCGAGTTCGTGTAGGTGATGTGGTTCACGTTGACGATGGTGGTGTTGTTCACTACGGTCTGATTGACCACGTGCGGGCCGCACCACCCACCCCACCACGGCACCCCCACGAACACCGAGGCGCCCCACCACGGAATCACGGGTTCGCCCCAGCCGAGGGCGACCCAGCCAACGAACGGGGCGCCGATGCTGACTTGAACCGCCGGCGCGAAGAATGCCACCAACGCCGGCGCATACACCGGCGTGACGGCCACCGCGATCGGACCCGGGGCCCACGCCCAATAGCTGTCGGTATAGACCCAGCGGCCGTAGTGATATGGCGCCCATCCCCACGGCGCTTCGTCGACCCAGGTCCAACCGTAGTAGGCATCCCAGATCCAATGACCGGTGGTGTAGGGCGCCCAAGTCGGCGGCACGCTGGCGGGCACCCACACCCGGCCGTACGTCGGGACCGTGCGCCAGTACCCGTAGCGATCGAGGTCGCGCACGCCGTACATGTCGGGCGGCACGTAGCGCTCGCTCGTGGCGTTGAGCACGTCGTCCGTGCGGTCATAGTTCCACTGATCCCAGCGATCGAGTTCCGGCGCGCGATAGGTCGCGACGCGCGTGCCGTCGCTGGCATCGATGATGGCTTCTTCGTTCGGTTCGATTTCGCTGGCGTGACCGCCGGTGGGCGTGACGGCAGTGCGGCCGCCACGTCGGGTGACGATCGTGGTCGTCTCTTTGCCGACATCAACCCGGTAGTATCCCGGCTGCTCAATGCGCAGCGCGCTATTGGGCGTGTCGAGCTCGATTGTGTGCCCGCGCGGTAGGGTGCGGACATCTGCGGTGACGCGGCCGCTGGCGATGGTGAGCTGAATGAAGTCGGGCTCTTGATTTGCCAACTGGATTTCGGAGTCGCCATCGGCACGCACGAACGCGTGCGCGCCGATCTGCAGTTCAAGCTTCCCGTCGGTGGTGTGGAGATAGTCGCCGGGCGCGAGCGCGATGTTGACCTGCGCCGCCGACCAGTCCTGATCGCCTTGGCGCCAGAACGACACATCGCCGTCGACCAGACTGAGACGCGGTGGTGTGCGCCCATCACGTGCTGCGGTGTCGCTGTCGGCGGCGCCAGCCGGGCCGATCCAGAGTGCGGCAAGCAACGCTAGACCGGCGGCAATATAGCGTCGCAGAATCGGGATGGATCGCCTCGCTGTGCTGTGAGTCATAAGTCGGGCTCGCCTTTGAAGCCTTGGCTGTCCAAACGCGGAGGCGGTGAGAAAGTTGCTCCGCTACCAGCCGCGAACGGAAGTGCGCTCCGGATCGGGGCGAACGGGTGATGCTTCGATCCAGTCACGCGTCGACGGCGACGCCACCTGTGCCGACGGTCGTCACCACCCGCATGACGGGGTACATTACACGGGTTGCATGAGATCGGCGAATTGAGTAATGTTCGCGTCGTGAAGCCGACGGCTAAGAGTTTCATTCTCGACCTGCTCTCGACCCTGCGTGGCGGGGCCATGCCGGTGAGCGCACTGGTCACCGCCGGCGCACACTTTGAGATCGAAGAGAACAACATTCGCGTCGCACTCGCACGCTTGTTGGCGGCTGGCCGCGTGGCCCGTGACGAGCGCGGTCAGTACGGCCTCGGCGCGCAAGCCGAACCGGTGCGCCGGCACGTCACCTCGTGGCGGGCGCTGAGCGACCGCATTGCGCCATGGAGCGGCGGTTGGATCGGTGTGCATCGGTCGCGCGCGCGTTTGACCGCACCGACGTTGCGCCGACGCGCGCGCGCGCTGCGTTACCTGGGCTTCCGCATGCTCGAACCTGGGATCGAGGTGCGGCCGGACAATCTTCGCGGCGGGGTGGCGGCGGTGCGCTGCGAGCTGCACGCGCTCGGGCTCGAAGCGGACGCGCTGGTCTTCGAGATCCGCCAACTCGATGCCGCGACCGACGCGCGTGCGCGCCGTTTGTGGGACACCGCGGCGCTGCGGCTGGCCTATCGGCGCGCCATCGCCGAGCTGGCGCAGAGTGAGAAGCGCATGGCGCGGTTCTCCGAACGGGACGCGATGATCGAATCGTTTCGTTTGGGCGGCCGCGTGATTCGCCAGCTCGTACTCGATCCACAGTTGCCCGAACCACTGGTGCCGGCGAAGGAGCGCGAAGCGTTGGTCGCCGCGATGCGGCGCTACGACCGCCTCGGGCGCGTGTGCTGGGCGCGTTTCATGCGTGAGGCCGGCGCCCCGCATCTGCACGCGCCCGCCGACACGCGTATGGCGAACGGCCCGCAACACTTGCGCGCCGCGATCATGTGAGGCGAGATCATGTGAGGAATGTTATGACGACTGCCACCACAACCACGACATCCAATTGGCTCGACGCCTTCTCGCGCACTGAGATCGATCAACTGCTCGAGCGCAACGCGCTGCGTACATGGTTCTCGATTGCCACCAACTGGGGGCTGGTGTTTGCCGCGTTCGCCTTGGTCGCCAGGCGGCCGAACCCGCTCACCATCGTCGTCGCCTTGTTCATCATCGGCGCGCGTCAGCTCGGCATGGCGATCATGATGCACGAAGCTGCCCATCGCATTCTGTTCGATAGCCGTCGCTTGAACGATTGGGTGGGCAACTGGCTGTGTGCGTTTCCGGTCTGGGGCGATTTGCGGCCGTACCGCGCCTATCACTTGCAACACCACGCCAAGACCGGCACGGCGGAAGATCCCGACCTCGGCCTCGCGGCGCCGTTCCCGGTGACGCGCGCGAGCATGCGCCGCAAAATCTGGCGCGATCTCTCGGGCCAAACCGGCCGGAAGCGCGCCAAGGCGACGTTCAAGCGTGACCTCGGCATGTCGCGCGGCCGCGTCGCGCGCAAAGATGGCGCCGGGGTCTCCGCGTTGCACGGCGTGATCACTACCAACGTGGCGCTGCTCGCGCTGCTTACGCTGCTCGGCCATCCGTTGCTGTACGTGTTGTGGCCCGTGGCGTGGCTGACAACCTACAGCTTGGCGATGCGCATCCGCTCGATCGCCGAGCACGGCATGGTGCCGGACAACTCGGACGAGCTGCGCAACACACGCACGACGCTGGCGAACTGGTTCGAGCGGTTGTTCGTCGCACCGAACCGCGTGAACTATCACCTCGAGCATCACCTCCTGATGACCGTGCCGCTGCACAACCTCCCGCGCTTCCACCGTCTGCTGCGCGAGCGGGGAATCCTCCAGCGCGCGTGCGTGACGCGTGGCTATGTCGAAGTCCTGCGGCTGGCGTCGTCGCGCCCCGAGGGGGCCACCGCGCCGCTGCATGATGCGTCGGTAACGGAACGCCCACCGTTCTAAGAGCGGCTAGTTCTTCATCCTTAGAATTCGTCGTAGCGCGGCGCGCGTAGCATCGTCGCCGATAGTGAACGCGCCGATCGCAATCAGCACCGCAAACGCGATCGTTCCCAGCGCAAGGCCAGCGAGGGTTCCGGCGGTCGCACTGAGCACGGCGAAACGAGTCACTGCGGCCGCAATCGCGGCGATGCCGCCCGCGCGGCCCAGCGTCCCCGTCAGCTGCGTGAGATTTGGTGCACCGTGCAGCCAACGCGCCAGCAGCAGCGTACCGAGCGCATTCAGGCTCATGCCGATCGCGCCAGCGGCGGCGAGGCCGCTCACCCCGAATCGATTGCCGAGCAGCCAATAGAGGGGGATCGCGGCGAGGGCGACGGCGGTGCCGAGCACCATCGGCCGCCAGGTGTCGCCGCGAGCGTAGAACGCCCGCGCCGCGATCTGCTGGGTGATCCAGGCCGGCACGGCGAGCGCCAGCAGCGACAGGATCGCCGCGACACGCGTCGTATCCGCCGCCGCGAAACGGCCGTGTTGGTAGATCACTTGCACCAGCGGCTGCGCCAGCGCGAAGAATCCGCCGGCCGCAAACACCGCCAGCACGAGCCCGGTTTGCAGCGTGCGCTCGACCACGCGATTGAGGTCGTTGCTACGTTGTTCGGCAAACAGTCGCGCCAAGGTCGGCAGCGCGGCGGCGGCGATGGCTTGGCCGACGACCGCGACGGGCACCTGCATCAGACGTCGCGCATAGGCGAGATGCGCGACACTGCCGGCACCGAGCAACGCCCCGAACCAGCGCTCGTACCATTCGTCGACCGTCAGCAATGTTTGGCCGAGCATCAATGGTGCGGCAACGACGAGGTAGGCGAGAAAGGTGCGATCGAATGGCGCCACCCGCAGTCGCACGCGCACACGGCCGCGCGCGTCGAACAGCGGCGCGAGCAGCGGACCGAGCACCGCGCCCGCCAACGCGCCCCACGCAAACCCTTCGACGCCGATGCCCATGCGCGGGGCGAGCAGCACGCCGCCGGCGATGATGCCGCCGTTGTAGAGCAATGGTGCCACCGCCGAAGCGCGAAAGCGCCGGCGCGCCAGGAGTGTGGCGTTGATGATGCCACCGGCGATGAAGCAGATCTGCGCCGGCAAGACGATGCGCGTCAAATGGACCGTCAGCGCCTGCGTCGCCGGATCAAAGCGTGGAAACTGCAGTGCCACCAACGGTTCGGCCCACCACCACAACGCCGCGGTGGCGAACGCGGCGAGCAACCCGAGCGTGCCAAGCACCGTGGCGAACAGCTGCTCGGCGCGCGCGTCGTCGCCGCGCGCGAGATGGCGCGTGTAGAGCGGCAGGAACGCGATCGACAGCGCACCACCCGCGAGCAAGTAGTTCAGCAGATCGGGAATCTGAAACGCTGCGTAGTACGCATCGGTCGCCGCCCCCGCACCGACACGGTACGCCAGTAGTACTTCGCGCGCGTAACCGAGCACACGCGAAAGCAACACGCTGGCGGCAAGCAGCAGAGCCGCGGCGCCGAAGCGTGTTCCCTCTGTTGTCGGCATCCCCCCGTCGTCCACCCCAGCCATCCCTCTCCTAGCCCCCCTCGTCTCTGGCGCGCGCATTATGCACGATCGCCGCGTCGGAACAGAATGCCGTGGGCACCCGCGCCGTTTGACGCGAGCTTGTCAGAAGGAGCATGGAGGGAACCATGAAGCGACTGGCAAAGATTCTCGGAGTCGCGATCGTTCTGCTCGCGCTTGCTGCGCTCGCCATTCGAATCGAATTCGGCGGTGGCAAGCGGCTGCAAAATCTCACTACCGCGCCGCTGCTGCCCGCTGCCGCATTGGAAGTGGTCGCCAATCTCGACTACCCCCCGGGCAACATCGCGGTGTCGCCGGGCGGGCGCGTGTTCTTCACGCTCCATCCCGACGGGCATCCGCCCGCCAAGGTGCTCGAACTAGTCGATGGCAAACCGGTGCCGTATCCGAACGAAGCGTTTCAGCATCCGGAGAAGGGCAAGGCATACTTCGAGACCGTGTTGTCGTTGCGGATCGATCGGCAGAATCGTTTGTGGACGCTCGACCACGCGGACTACGCCCAAGGTCAGCCCCGCCTGCTCGCCTTTGATCTCACCACCAACCAGGTCGTGCATCAGTACGACTTCCCGTCCGACGTCGCCGGCTTCCTATCAATGGTGAACGATTTCCAGATCGATCCGGCGGGCGAAAAGATCTACATCGCCGAGGCCAGTCCGATTAAGCAGACCCCGGCGATCATCGTGTACGACATCGCCAAACGGACGAGCCGCCGCTTGCTCGACAGCCATCCGTCGGTGCAAGCGGGCGACTTCATCATCCAAGCGCCCGGTCGCGACATGATCATCTACGGCGTCTATCGACTGAAGATCGGCATCGATTCGATCGCGCTCGATCGCCGCGGTGAGTGGCTGTACTGGGGCTCGGTGAACGGTGACCGCATGTACCGCATGGCGACCACGCATCTCAACGACACCTCGCTCAGTCCCGATGTGCTGGCCGCGCGGGTGCAAGAGTACGCACACAAGACGCTGAGCGACGGACTCACGATGGACGAGTTCGATAACATTTATCTCAGCGACATGGAGCACTCGGCGATCCTGACCCTCGCGCCCGACGGGACGTTGAAGACGTTGCTCAAGAATCCACGCTTGCGCTGGCCCGATGGATTCAGCTTCGGCCCCGACGGCTGGCTCTACGTGAGCTGCAGCTCACTGC
>JBGOUW010000476.1:0-3959 GCA_041477755.1 Binatia bacterium | reverse complement strand
GCGTCTGACCGGCGTGACTGGCGGGCGTCCGATCTCCTGGTCCGAGAGCGAGCCGATCATCAATTGGCTGCTCTCGGCGGAGACCTACGCACGCATTCTCGTGCAGTGGGTGCTGACGATCTTCTACGGGCTGTGGTCGGAGCACGGACACTTCCAGTGGGATCCGGTGGTCGATCCCATCACCCTGGGGTTGTCGATGATTGGGCTGTGGCTGGGCGGGCTGAACCTCCTGCGTGGGCGGCGTGATTTCTTCGCGCCGGCGTACCTGATGGCGACCTTCGGGGTCGGTGCGATCTCGCCCTATCCGCATCCGGCGCTGACGCGGCTGCTGTTCGTGGCGCCGTTCACCGCGATGTTGGCGGCGGGCGCGCTTGATCAAATCATGCGGCGACTCACTCCTTCGATGGCCAAGGGTCTCGGCGGCAGTCTGCTGCTGATCGCGATCGCGTGGAACATCGCGGCGCTCAACTACAACGTCTACGTGCGCTACCACGGCTGGGCCGATGGCAGCACCGCCGAACTGATCCGCGTCGCGCAAACCCTGCCGCCCGACTGCCAGATCGTCATGCTGCATCACACCGAGGGCCACATGATCAACGTGGACAACTGGCTGGCCGCCTATGGTATGGCCGATCGGTCGACATGCCTGGACGCGTCGACCCCTGAGGCGCAGCAACTGCTTACGACGCTCCAGGCGCCCTTTCTGCTCACCTACCGGATCGACGCGGAGCCCGAGCGCCGCGCGCTCGAAGAAGCGCTCAACGCGCGCTTTCCCGCCGCCACCTGGCGCGACTCCGACGCGGGTCAGATGTGGAACTTCCGCTACCTCTATGTGCGGCGCGAAATCGATGGTCGCTCACGCTGGTGATTCGCCGCCGAATTTCCACATTCGGACATCGGTAGTAGCGCGTCACTCGCACGCGTGGAATAAGCCGCACATCATCATGAACAGCGGCAGAACCAGCAACCTCAGCCCACGCGTCGCGCTCGCCTTCGCCATTGTCTACCTGGTGTGGGGATCCACGTACCTGGCGATTCGCATCGTGGTGGCGAGTGTACCGCCGGCGGCGTCGGCGGCGGTACGGTTCGTGACCGCGGGCTTGCTGTTGCTGTTGATCGCACGAGTGACCGGCCGAACCCTCACAATGCCGCGCCGCGAGCTGCGCGCGCTGGCTCTGATTGCGCTCCTGCTCCTGGTCGGCGGCAACGGCATCGTGGTGTGGTCCGAGCAATTCGTGCCCTCGGGTATCGCCGCGTTGATGGTCGCGACGTTGCCCCTGTGGTTGGCGGTACTCGAAACCGTCCTGCCCGGTGGCGAGCGCGTGCCACCGATGGCCTGGGTCGGTGTCATCACCGGTTTCGTCGGCTTGGCGATCCTGCTGTGGCCCAAGCTGGCGGGCGGATTCAGCGCGGACTTGCGCGGTGAAGCGGCGCTGCTGCTCGCCCCGCTCTCGTGGGCGTGTGGCTCGTTGTATTCCAAGCGCACCACGTTCACCGTCTCGCCGTTGGTTGCGACCGGATGGGAGATGCTGCTCGGTGGGCTCATGCTGGCGGCGATTGCCGCCGCAACCGGGGAGTTCGCGCACTTCGCGCCGACGCGCGCAGGCTGGATGGCGCTGGCGTACTTGGTGACCTTCGGTTCGTGCATCGCGTTCACCGCGTTTGTGTGGTTGCTGCAGCACGTTCCCGCCGCGAAGGTGGCGACGTACGCCTATGTGAATCCCGTGATCGCGGTGTTCCTGGGCTGGTTGCTGCTGGATGAACCGTTCAGCGCTTCAATGGCGCTCGGCACGCCAATCATCGTCGGCGCCGTCGTGCTGGTGACGACGGCGAAGATGCGCCGCGAAGGTGGCACTGTTACTGCGCAGCTAAAACTTACTCGCGTCGCGCCAGCGCTTCCGGCCCCCTCGCCCTCCGGGGGAGGGTTGGGGGGAGGGCAGTGACTTGTGAGCCGCGCCCGCACTCTGGTGCTTGATCGCGGAGGTGCCCAATGTCGCGCTACGAATACCGCTTAGTCGATGTCTTCACCTCCGAACGCTTCGGCGGTAATCCGCTCGCGGTGTTTCCACAGGCCGAAGGCATCGATCCCGCTGTCATGCAGCGCATTGCGTGCGAGCTGAATCTGTCCGAGACCACTTTCGTGTTACCGACGACACACGCCGGGTGTGACTTCCAGGTTCGTATCTTTACACCGCACATTGAAATGCCGATGGCCGGACATCCGACGGTGGGTACGGCATGGGTACTCGATCACGGCGATCGCGTCACCTTCCTCGAACAAGTCGGACCGATTGTAGTCGAGCGAGTGGCAGCCGCGTCGGGTGCGCCGATGTGGCAGATGACCCAATTGCTGCCGGCGTGGGGGCCGCGTCTGAACGACCGCGATGTCGTCGCCGCCATGCTCGGGCTGTCGGAGGTCGACCTCGCGCCGGACTTGCCGATCGAAGTCATCACCTGCGGCGCGCCGTTCCTGTTCGTTCCGTTGCGCAATGTGGACGCACTCAGGCGTGCCCGGATGCGCCCTGACCGCTGGGAAGCGATCGCGGCGCAAGTTCCTGCGGCCCACGGTGCGTTCTGCTTCACGACCAACACTGGCGATCCCACCATCGCCGCGCGCAGCAGGATGTTCGCGCCCGCTGCCGGCGTGGCGGAGGATCCGGCTACGGGCAGCGCGAGCGGCCCGCTCGGTTGCTATCTCGTGCACTACGGGTTGATCGCGTCAGCGACGCCGGCGCGCATCCTGAGTCTGCAAGGTGTCGAGATGGGTCGGCCGAGCTCCGTACACATCGAGATCGAGGGTGGGCCGGATGTGATCACCGCCGTCCGTGTCGCCGGCGTATGCGTCGCCGTCGGTGGCGGGTACATCGAGCTGTGAGTGGTCGTCGCTTACACACGCGTGAGCGCGCCGCCACTTCGCCCATGTTCGCCCCGCACCCAACGAGCGTACTTCGTGGACGTCCTAAGCCCTGGCCCGAATCGGGGTAGACTTCTACTGGCCTCCCATAATACGCTCCGGCGCGTTTGAGACGCTGGCATGAGTGACGTCGCGCAGGTCCGCGCCTTTGTCGCCGTCGATCTGGCGGCGGCTGTGCACGAGCGCGTGGTGCGACTGAAAGCAGAGCTGGCAGCGGTGCGCAACGAGGGGCGCAGCGATGTGCGATGGGTGCGCGATGAGGGGTTGCACGCAACCATGAAATTTCTCGGGTCGGTCGAGTTGTCACAGCTCGGTCACGTGCGTGACGCAGTCGCCCGTGCGGCGGCATCGGTGGCGATGTTTGCGATGCGCGTGCGTGGCCTCGGCGCGTTTCCGTCGCTCAAACACCCGCGCGTCGTGTGGGTCGGACTCGAGGCCGACGGGCTCCGTCAGCTGGCCGGCGCGCTCGAGTGTGAGCTGACACCGCATGGATTTCCTCCTGAGGTGCGGGCGTTTCAGCCGCACCTCACGCTCGGCCGCGTCAATGGCTTGCGTGGTTGGCGCACGCTCGAACCGATTCTGAAGCGGCACGGAAGCGACGACTTCGGCGACTCGCCGGTCGATCGCGTCACGCTCTATCGCAGCGACTTGCGTCCCGGCGGCGCGGCATACACCGCGCTATGGACAAGCTCGCTGAGCGACAGTACAAGAGGAGCCCACCATGGCATTAGATAGTCCCCGCGAACGAGATCCCAACCGCGAGCGTGCACTTGATTTGGCGGTCGGCCAGATCGAGAAACAATTCGGCAAGGGTGCCATCATGAAGCTGGGTGCCGAGGCGCTGGCGCGCGACATCCCGGTGATCTCGACCGGCTCGCTCGGCCTCGATCTCGCGCTCGGCGTCGGCGGCGTGCCGCGCGGCCGCGTGATCGAGATCTACGGCCCGGAGTCGTCGGGCAAAACCACGCTGGCATTACAGGTGATCGCCCAAGCCCAGCGCGACGGCGGCATCTGCGCCTTCATCGACGCCGAGCACGCGCTCGAT
>JBGOUW010000449.1:0-4215 GCA_041477755.1 Binatia bacterium | reverse complement strand
GAGCACACGCAAGAGTCAGTGACAAGTCGGCGTGACATTCTCAGTGGGCTGGCGCTAGGACTCGGGGGAGGGCTTGCCATCAGCGCGGTGGCGGTCATCTACACGGGCTCCGTCGACGGCCTCGCGCAGCTCGCGCGGGGGCTGCTGCGCCCGCTGCGCGAGCCGCACATGGTGGACGTCTACTTGAACCCGATCCTATGGGTGATGTTCGCCGCCATTCCGCTGCTCGAGTACTTCTTTCCCACTAAGGCGGGCCAGCCGATTGTGTCTGTCGGGTTGTTGCAGGATGCCCTTTACTTTGTCGTCAGCACGGTCTTCCGCATCGCCGCGCTGTCCTTCTACGTCGCCCTGCTCAAGGCGCTCTATGAGCGGCATCTCGACTTTCTGACCTTGCCTTCGCTAGCGGCGCAGCCGTTCGCTGCGCGCGCCACCCTCATGATCTTGTTCACCGACTTGGTGGCGTGGTTGCACCACTATGTGCGCCACCGTGTGAATACCCTGTGGCAGTTCCACGCTGTCCATCACTCCCAGCGCCAGATGAATCTCTTCACCGACGTCCGCGTTCACCCGGTCGATCGAATGGTTGCACAAACGATTCAACTGATCCCGCTGATGATGCTCGAGCCGTCGCTGCCAACGCTGGTGACCTACACGCTGTTTCACCAGTGGTACACCAAACTCTACCACGCCAACATCCGGAGCAACTTTGGGCTGCTGCGATACTTCCTGGTGACCCCGCAGTCGCATCGCATCCATCATTCGTACGATCCGCGGCACTTCAACAAGAACTTCGGCGTCATCTTCAGCGTCTGGGACCGCTTATTCGGCACTCAGTATCCTCGCGACGACGAGTATCCTGACACCGGCGTCCCCGACCCGGCGTTCCCGTACGAGGCCGAGCGTCGTATCTCGCGACTACTGGTATCCACGGTCGCGCAGCTCATCTATCCGTTCCGCGTGGTGTTCGGTTCAACCTCGACGCGATAGAGTCGCAAATTGCCCACCGTCGCCTCCAGACGAACCCGCGGCGGTGCGGTGGCCCACTCACCGCAGTGCAGCACGTAGTCAACTCCGAGATCCGAGAGGATCTGCTGGCCGCCCGCCGGCCCTGTCGCAGCGCCAAAGAGCGCCCGCACCCCCGCGAAGCGCTGTGCCGCCGCGGCCTGGCTGACGCCGGCGTGCAGCATCGTTTGATCGGCGCCACGAAAGGCGACGAGCCGCACTCTTGCCGACACGCTCGGAATGAATTCGTTGGTATCGCCGGGCCCACCGACCATCACCGCGCCGCGGGGTACGCGCTGATCGATCACCCGGCCCATCTCGATCAGATCCGCGTACGTGCGCCGGCACGGCGCCTTGCCCGCATGGCCTTCCGACTCTGTGTACGCCACCGCACGCCAGTCCGGCGGCGCATGCAGCGCCGACAGAAGCCGCGGCAAGTGAGTGACGTGGACCACGGCAACCACCGCCCCCAGTAGTGCCAACTCGCACCACGCCGCCACACTCCGGCGAAGCGCCCAGACCGCGAACCGATGGCGTGACGCGAAGCGATCACGCGCCGCCCCCGCGATGACACTCGCCGCCAGAACCAATCCGATCCCGAACGGCGCGAACCAGGAAATCCGCCAGAGGTGAAATGGCGTGATCGTCAGCCCCACCAGCCATGCAGTCGGCGGCATCAGGGTCAGACCAATCAACGCCAACGCCGGGGCGACGTAGCGTGCGGCGCGCTGCGACCGCATCTGAAGCACTGCGATCGGAAGGATCAGCAGCCCAATGACCACTGCGGCCGGCGAGAGAATACGCAACGGGACCGCATAGTGCCGCCGGTCGGCACTCACCCACACGTGCGTCGTACGAGTATGAATCATCTCCTGCGATCGGTCGGCCGATGCGATCGTGAAGTGCACGTGCGCCTGCGATGGATGATCCACCAGTCGCAACATCGACACCGCCGCCGCGAGCGCGGTTATCAGCAGCCCCAACCGAACAACCCGCGCGCGCGCGGCGCCGACCACGAACTCGGCTCCGCAGTAGCCGAGCAGGACCAGATACGCGATACCGAACATTGTCGGATGGCCGAAGGCGATGGCGAGATAGATCAGTCCGACCTGCGACAGCCGGCAGCGCTCCGTATTCGCACACCAGTTCGCCGCGGCGGCAAGGCCGGCCGGCGCCAGCAAGTAGGCTACAACCACTTTGTCCAAGGTCAAACGATCGAAAAACACCAGCCCCGGCTGGCTGAGCTTCACCAGCATCACGAGCGCGACCAGTTGCGCAACCAACGCCGCTGTTGCCTGACGTCGGGAGAACCCAAGACTGAGCGCCAACTCGAACACACTCACGAGCGACAGCGGTGCGAGCAACGCTGGCAAGTAGTTCGTCGTCAACTGCAGCCCGTGGACCCCCGACTGGGCCACCATCAGCGCTTCGCACAGTGGCCAGTACGCCAACCAGTAGCGCGGCGGGATCAGCACCGAGTCACCAAACCCGACCGATTCGAAGCCGAGCGTGTCGGCCTGGAGGAAGCGCGTGATGCGCGCCACATGCGTGAAGTTGTCGCCGCCCCCAGCGGGGTTACACGCGAGCCACCCAGCGAGAAGGAGGACGACGATCAGTACCAGCCACTCCACGCCAACCACGGTGTCGCGCGAGCCATGCCCATTCCCCTCGCATACCGGCGCGAGATGCCCTGCCCGCCACACCGCAGCAGGGCCGAGGAGCCCGACCACCCAGAACGAAGTCGTCACGAAGGAAAACGGAAGATGGATCAGGCAGCCCGCTAGTCCAAGGATCCCGGTCAACACAACCGAGAGCGCGAAGCCGTAGGTCACGCGACCACTCGGCCGCACCGCAGCGCGGTCGGTAAGCCAAGCATGCAGCGCCACACCGGGCTGCAGGAACAGCACCAACGCGATCAGCGTGCGCACAAGCGGCCACGACTCCAACCACATCCGCCACGGCATGAACCAGAGCGTCGTCCAGCCGACCAGCAGGCCGGCAGCCAGAACGGCTCGGTGCCGATCGAAGCGCATCATCGGGTGGCCTGATTCACTCGCGCCCATGCAATGCACCCGATTCCACCGGTGTGAGCACGCGATAGAGTTCGAACTCCCCCGCGCCTGCCACGCGCGCAAAACGATCGGGATACGCCGCCGCCAGTTCCTGCGCCCACCGTACTCGATTGCACTGCAGCACGAATTCGACCTGACGCGCTGCAAAGATGCTCATCCGCTCAGCGATCGGCGTCTGCTCATCGAACAACCGGGCGAGCGCCGCATTGCGCTGCTCGGCTTCGGCGTGTGACAGGCTGCCGTGCAGCACGGTCTGCTCCACGCCGCGGAAGTGCAGCAATCGCGCTCGACTCGATACGCTGGGAACGAAGTCGTTGGTTGCGGGGTCGGCCACCACTACCGCGCCGCGCGGCGCCCGCTCGTCGATCAACCGACCCATGGCGATGAGATCCGCATACGTTCGACGGCAGCGGAACTTCCCCAATGCGAGTTCATACTCGGCATACACCGTCGTGCGCCACTCGCGCGGGAAGTGCAGGGACCACAGGCTCTCGCGGATATCGGTCAGCCATACGACGCCCACCAACACTCCGAGCAACCCCAACTCGCAGACGGCCGTCACTCCGGGGCGCATCAAGCGCGCAATGAACGGAATGCGCGGGACAACCCACACGCGCGCGACCGCGATGACGCTGCTACCCGCCAGCACCAGCGCGAGACCGAACGGCGCCTGCCAACTGAACCGCCACAAATGAAAAGGCGTAACGGCGAGACCCAAGAGCCACGCGGTTTGCGGCACCAGCGTCAATCCGACAAGCGCGAGCGCGCCCGCCACGTACCGCGCCGCACACTGACGCCGTAACTGGACGCATGCCAAGAGCAACGCCGCGATACCCACTGC
The DNA here is from genome assembly GCA_041477755.1 of Binatia bacterium. Lineage (GTDB taxonomy): Bacteria > Desulfobacterota > Binatia > HRBIN30 > JACQVA1 > JACOST01. The sequence goes on along the minus strand of JBGOUW010000449.1, from coordinate 300 downwards.
GCGTGCGGTTGGCGGAATGACTTGACGCGAGACGGCGTAGTGACGGTCGTCGGCGCTGATCCACAATGATTCCGCGCGCGCGCGTGTCAGCACCCCCGCCCGGTCCGCTGACGCGACCGTGAAGTGGACATAGCTGCGCGCCGGATGCGCAACGAAGCGCAATGACGAGACGGCCGCCGCCAGCACGGTCATGCCGATCACCAGGCGCACCACGCGTCCGCGCTGCGCAGCGACGAGCAACTCCCCTGCGCAGTACGCAAGCATGAACAGGTATGCGATCCCGAAGATGGTTGGATGGCT
>JBGOUW010000637.1:0-2722 GCA_041477755.1 Binatia bacterium | reverse complement strand
GGGTTTTCATTTCAGGCAACTGCGTCGTCCACCAATTCGTGCGGATTGGCCGCTTGGCGCTGCTGCGCGGGTTGTCGCGTACCAGCCGTGACGTACCACCATTCTGCCTGATGGATCACACTCACGTCGTGCGCACGCTCAATCGCGTCGGCTTGCGGCGCGCAGGTTTCAGCGCCGAGGAGATGCGCGCGCTGCAGCGCGCCTTCGTGCGTCTCTTTCGCACCCATGGCAACCTGCGCACGGCGGTGGCCGAACTCGCGACCGCGCCCCAGTCGCCCGCGGTCGACGAGTTGCTGGCATTCATCCGCGCCTCGACCCGCGGCGTGTGTTTCGGCCCGCGCGCCGGGGCGGTCGAAGACGTGGACTAACGTGGAATCGGCCGCCGGCGGGCGCGCCAATCTGGCTTGCGCGGGGGCTGGCCAGCTGCTATTCAAACCGCCTCATGAAAGAGGGTATACATCCGAAGTACGCCGCGGCCCGCATCGTCTGCTCGTGCGGCCACGTGATCGAAACGCGCTCAACGGTGCCAGAGATCCATGTCGAAATCTGCTCCAGTTGCCATCCGTTTTTCACCGGCACGCAGAAGTTGCTGGATACGGCTGGGCGCATCGAAAAGTTCCGGCGCAAATACGGGATTCAAGCCGAAGCGCAGTAGCGCCTCGCAGGCGGTCGCCTGCGATTTTCGGCGGCATGAAAAGGGCGTGGGGCCAGTCCCCGGCGCCCTTTTTTTATCTCCAGTGACCTGAGCCATGTTGCAGAAACTCGAAGACGTCGAACGGCGCTACGTCGAGCTCGAGCGCAAGCTCGTCGATCCCGAGATCATCGCCAACCGCAAGGAGTACGCACGCCTCGGCAAGGAGCGTGCTGACATCGAGGAACTGGTCGAGCGCTACCGCGAGTGGAAGCTCCTGCGCGACGAGGTCGAAGATCACCGCGCGCTACTGGACGATGCCGATCCGGAGATGCGCGAAATGGGCAAGGCCGAACTACCCGGCTTGCGTGAGCGACTGGTCGCCATCGAAGAGCAGTTGCGGGTGTTGCTGCTGCCTAAGGATCCCAACGACGAGCGCAACGTCATGCTCGAAATCCGTGCGGGGCCGGGCGGCGAAGAGGCCGGCCTGTTCGCCGCCAGTTTGTTCCGCATGTACAGCCGGTTTGCCGAAGAGCACAGGTGGCGGGTCGAACTGATGAGCGCGAACCCAACCGGTCTCGGCGGCTACAAAGAGGTGATCGCGCTCATCGAAGGCCGCGGCGCATACAGCCAGCTGAAGTTCGAAGGTGGCGTCCACCGCGTGCAACGGGTGCCGGTCACCGAGGCCTCAGGCCGCATCCACACCTCGACCGCAACGGTGGCGGTGTTGCCGGAAGCCGACGAGGTCGATGTCCAGCTCGACGAAGTGAAGGAACTCCGCATCGATGTGTATCGCTCGTCGGGGCCCGGCGGCCAGAGCGTCAACACCACCGACTCGGCGGTGCGCGTGACCCACTTGCCCACCGGCCTTGTCGTGTCGTGTCAGGACGAGAAGTCGCAGCACAAGAACAAGGCGAAGGCGATCAAGATCCTGCGCGCGCGCCTGCTCGAACGCGCGCAACAGGAACAGCATGCGAAGGAAGCCGCCAGCCGCCGTGGCATGGTCGGCACCGGCGAACGCTCGGAGCGCATTCGCACCTACAACTTCCCGCAGGGGAGCGTGACGGATCACCGCATCAACCTGACGGTGCACCAGATCGATCGCGTCATGGACGGCGAACTGTCGCCTCTCATCAATGCGCTGATTACCCACTATCAGGCGCAGTCGCTCAAGGCGGAGAACGGATGAACGCCGGGGTTGAATTGTCGCCGCCAGCGACAGTGGCGGACGTGATCGCCGCGGCCAGCAGCCGCTTGGCGCGAGCGGGGGTCGACACCGCCCGCCTTGATGCCGAGGTGTTGCTGGCGCACGCGCTCCGGCGGTCGCGAACTCGCCTCCTGGCCTCGTTACGTGACGCGCTGCCGGACGGCGTTGTCGATGCTTTTGAACCGCTGCTCGCGCGTCGAATACGCCGCGAACCGGTTGCGTACATCATCGGCCGGCAGGAGTTCTGGTCGCTCGACTTTGTCGTCGGCCCGGACGTGCTGATTCCTCGGCCCGAGACCGAGTTGATGGTGGAGATCGCTGCGCGCTGGCTACGCGAGCGCCCGACCGTGCGTGCACGGGTCGCCGATATCGGGACCGGCAGCGGCTGCATTGCCGTCGCGCTGGTGCACGAAGTGCCGGGCGCAGAAGTGTGGGCGAGCGACCTATCGCCTGCGGCGCTCGCGGTCGCGCGCATCAACGCTGCGCGTCTCGGGGTCGCCGATCGGATTCGCTTTGTGGCCGGGGACCTGCTGACCCCGCTGACGGATGCGGCGCCGTTCGATCTGATCTGTTCCAACCCGCCGTACGTTGCCACGGCCGACGCCGGTGCGTTGCAACCCGAGTTGAGCTACGAGCCGGCGACAGCCTTGTTCAGCGGCGACGACGGCCTGGCCGTGATCCACCAGCTTCTCACCGGCGCGCCGGTGATGCTCGCGCGCGCTGGTGCTTTGCTGATCGAGATTGGTTTCGGCCAAGCCGACGCGGTGCGTGCGTTGGCCGCGGACGCGGGGTTTGGCCGCGTCGAGATTCGTGCTGACTGTGCGGGTATTCCGCGCGTGCTAGTCGCGAGCGAGGTGCCAAGGTGCGAGGTGCTGAGGTGCAAT
>JBGOUW010000270.1:0-6925 GCA_041477755.1 Binatia bacterium | reverse complement strand
TCCGATCCGAAGACCGCGCTGAGCAACTACGCCGAGGCGCTGGCGCTCTATCGCCGCGCGATGGGCGCCGCACCCGACGACATCGACAGTAAATTCAACCACGAGTTGGTGGAAAAGAAACTCGCCGATTTGAAGAAGAAGCTCGAAGAACAGCAGAAGGAGAAGCAGGACCAGCAGCAGAACGAGCAGAAGCAAGATCAACAAAACCCGGGCGACCAGCAGAACCAGGGGGACAAGAAGGATCAGCAACAGCAGAACGAGCAGGGGGAGCAGAAGGATCAACAGCAACAACCCGATCAGCAGCAAGCCCAGCCGGGCGAGGACAAGAAGGACCAGCAGCAGGCGGGCAGCGGCGCAGCAGAGCAAGCGGAAAAGAAGGACGGCGAAATGTCGAAGCAGGAAGCAGCCGCCGTGCTCGACTCGCAACGCGATCAGGAAGTGCAGCCGGGCGACGTGATCAAGAAGCTCCAGGGCGCCGTAGTCGGCGAGCCGGCGCAAGATTGGTGATGACCGTGGCGCGCGTTTGTAGGGGCGACGCAGGCGTCGCCCTCAGATCGGAAGCATTCTCGTTGCGCGGGGGCGGGGGACGCAGGCGTCGCTGCTACGCGGCGCTTGTACTCTTCGCCCTCACCGTCGCGACTTCAAACGCGCAAACTGCCGACATCAGCGTGCGCGCCACACTCAACCGCCCCACCGTCCAAGTCGGTCAGGTCGCCGAGCTCACCGTTCAGATCAACGGGGCGCAGAACGCGCCGGCGCCGGCGTTGACCGCGCCCGATGGCGTGAGCATTCGCTACGCCGGTCCGTCGACGCAGGTCTCGATCGTCAACGGCCAGACGTCGGCTTCGGTCAGTCACCACTTCACGGTCACGGCGACGAAGCCAGGGACCTACACGATTGGACCGATCAGCGTCGATGTGAACGGCAAGTCGTACGAAGCCGGTAGCGTTACACTTGCAGCAGGCGCAGCGCCGCCGCCGCCAGCCCGTGGGCAAGCCGCGGCGGCAGGCGGATCGCAGCAGTTACGGATCGAGTTCTCGGCGCCGAAGACGGAAGTCTATCTGCACGAGCGCCTGCCGCTGAGCGTAAAGCTCATCGTCGGCAACGTGCGTGTCAGCGATCTGCAGTACCCGACGATTCCAGGCGACGGCTTTGAGCTGGAGAAGTTTTCCGAGCCGACGCAGCATCAGGAACAGACCGCGCAAGGTGCGCTGCAAGTCGTCGATCTGCAGACGACGCTGACACCGCTGCGCAGCGGGTCGCTCACCATCGGTCCCGCCAAGATGACGATGAACGTGATCACCCCACGTCGCGGCGGGAGTGCCAATCCGTTCTTCGAGCAGTTCTTCGGCAACGATCCGTTCGGCGCACGCAAACCGGTCGAGCTGCAGTCCGAGCGGCTGACGCTCACCGTGCTGCCGTTGCCTGACGCCGGCAAGCCCGCGGATTTCTCCGGCGCCGTTGGCCGCTTCGAATTCGAAGTGAAGGCCGCGCCGCTCGATCTGCAGGTTGGCGATCCCATCACCGTCACGATGACGATCCGCAGCACCGGCAATCTGGAGAACCTCACGTTGCCGGCAATCACAGGGAGCGACACGCTGCGCGTCTATCCAACGCAAGTGCAGGCGTCGCCGACGCAAGCGCAGCCGTCGGCGCATCCGCATGAAAAGGTCTTCGAGCAAGTGGTACTCCCGCAGCAGGCGGGCGCCGTCACCCTCCCCGAGCTCCGCTTCAGCTACTTCGATCCCGAGGCGCGCGCGTATCGCACGATCGTGCAGGCGCCGATCGCAGTGAACGTGCGGGCGTCGGCCCAGGCGCAGTCGGCGCCGCTGATTGTTGGCGCGCTGCCGCGAGAAGCGGCCCGCGCGCCAGAGTCGCTCGGGCGCGACATCGTCTTCATCAAGGACGCACCGGGCCAGTTCACTTCCATCGGCGCGCGCCGCTATCGCAGCCTGTCATTCTGGCTGTTTCAGCCCTTACCGCTGCTGGCGTGGATCGCGGCGCTGCTCTACGAGCGCCAGCATCGCCGGCTGACCGGCGACGAGCGGTACGCGCGATTCACGCGCGCGGGCCGACAGGCGCGCGCCGCCATTGCGGGCGCTCGCGACGCGATGCAGGCGGGCAATCCGACCGCGTTTTACGACGCGGTCGCGCGCGCTGTCAGCGAGTACCTTTCGGCCAAGCTCGCGCTGCCGCCCGGCAGCGTGACGGCTGACAGCGCCGGTGATCGGCTGCGGGCGCTCGGATTGCCCACGCAGATCACGGATGAGCTGACGGAGTTCTTCGCCACCTGCGAGCGAGTGCGCTTCGCACCGGCCGCCGCCGGCGATGGCGACATGCGGCACACCCTCGAACGCGCCGACGCGATCGTGCGCACGCTCGAACGCGAGCGCCGCGTCGCCAAGTCCGTCGCTGCGACGGCGCTGCTGCTACTGATCGCAGGCTTCGCGTGGGCGGCGACGAACGCGGAGAGCCCGAACACGCTCTTCTTCCACGCCAACGCGCTCTACGGCGAAGAGAAGTACGCCGATGCGGCGAAGGAGTACGAGAAGATCCTCGCCAGTGGTGTCGACAGCGGCAACCTCTACTTCAATCTCGGCAACGCCTACTTCCGGAGCGGCGACGCCGGCCATGCGATCCTCAACTACGAGCGCGCGCGGCGCGTCATGCCGCGCGATCCCGATCTGCACGCCAACCTCGGCTTCGCCCGTGAGGGCAGCGACGACAGCGGCGACCTGCCGATCTATGCCCGGCTGCTGTTTCCGCTCGCCGAACGGATGAGCGGCGATAAGATGCTGCTCTTCGCAAGCGCGCTCTACACGCTGCTGATGACGAGCCTCATCCTCAGCCGTTTAGTTCCAACCGCGCAGCGAATCGGATCGCGGGTGACGGTCGGGGTCGCGGTCGCGCTCGCCATCGTTGTCACGTCTACCGCGTATCGGCTGTGGGCGATCGATCTGCCGACCTACGCCGTGGTGGTGGCGAGGAGCGAGCAGACCGTGCGCTTCGAGCCGTCCGCGTCCGGCACCACGCACTACGCGGCCAAACCCGGCGCGCTGCTGCGGGTGCTCGCCGAGCGCGAAGGCTGGGCGCAAGTCGCCCGCAGCGACGGCGAACGCGGCTGGATCGAGTCGGCGGCGGTAGCGAAGTTGTAGCCAGCCTTGATCGGCAGCGTGAGTGAGTAGAGAGCCGGCGATTGAAACCGCGGCGACAAGATGCGTGAAGTCCGCCTAGGCGGACTTTGTGTCTTTCCTAGCCGCGGCTTGAACCGCAAGGCAAGATCTGCTGCCCATAGTCTGTCCCCGACAATCCCCAACTGTCCTTGACTTTCGACCCTCGACTGTCGACTGTCGACGCCTTCGGAGGGGGCAAATGTCTCGCTACGTTCTCGCCATCGATCAGGGCACGACCGGCAGCACGGTGATGGTGTTCGATGACACCGGACGCGTGCGCGGCCGCGGCTACTCCGAGTTTCGCCAGTACTACCCGAAGCCCGGCTGGGTCGAGCATGATGCGGAAGAGATCTGGACCGTCACGCTGCGTGTGATCAAGGCTGCGCTGCGCCGCGCGCGACTGAAGCCGGCGCAGATCGCCGCCATCGGCATCACCAATCAACGCGAGACCACCGTGCTGTGGGATCGTCACAGCGGCCGGCCGATTCATCGCGCCATTGTGTGGCAAGATCGCCGCACCGCGCCGGCGTGCGAATCGCTGCGCGCCGCCGACCTCGAGCATACCGTGCGCGCGAAAACCGGCCTGGTGCTCGATCCGTATTTCTCCGGCACCAAGGTGAAGTGGTTGCTCGACAACGTGAAAGGCGCGCGCGCCAAAGCCGATCGCCTCGCGTTCGGCACCATCGATACATGGTTGATCTGGAAACTCACCGCTGGGCGCACGCACGTGACGGACAACACCAACGCCTCGCGTACGCTGCTGTTCAACATCCGCGAACGCCGGTGGGATGCCGAGATGTTGCGCACGCTCGACGTGCCGGCGTCGGTGCTCCCCGAAGTGGTGCGATCGAGCGGCACCGTCGCGACCACCGACGCGGAAGTGTTCGGCGCCGAGGTGCCCATCGCCGGCATTGCCGGCGATCAGCAAGCGGCGCTGTTCGGGCAGGCATGTTTCCATCCTGGGTTGGTGAAGAACACTTACGGCACCGGCTGCTTCATGCTGCTGTTCACAGGTGACGATGCGATCGAGTCACGCCGTGGTCTCCTCACCACGATGGCGTGCGCGACCGATGGTGGTCCGGCGTACGCGCTCGAAGGCTCGATCTTCATCGCCGGTGCGGCGGTGCAGTGGTTGCGCGACGGCCTCGGCATCATCAAGACGGCGGCCGAGACCGAGCGCCTCGCACGCCAGGTCGATTCGACGTTGGGTGTGTACCTGGTGCCCGCCTTCGTCGGCCTTGGCGCGCCGTACTGGGATCCGCAAGCGCGTGGTGCATTGGTTGGTCTCACTCGCGGCGTGACGCGAGCGCACGTCGCGCGTGCGACCCTGGAGTCAATGGCGTATCAAACTCGCGACGTGGTCGACACGATGCTCATGGAGTCGGGCCGCCAACTCGCCGGCCTGCGGGTCGACGGCGGCGCGGTCGCGAACGATTTCCTGATGCAGTTCCAGGCCGATGTGCTCGGCACGGTGGTCGATCGACCGAAGGTGATCGAGACCACCGCGCTCGGCGCCGCGTTGTTGGCGGGCATGGGCGTGGGCCTGTGGAAGTCACCCGCGCAACTCGAACGCGTGCGCCAACGCGATCGCGTATTCAAACCGAAGATGAAGCCGGAGCAGCGCGAAGCGCTCTATCAAGGCTGGCGCCGCGCGGTCGCGGCAGTGCGTTCACTCGGCACGTAGCACCCCTCCGCCTTGAGCCAGTGTGCACACTTTTGTAAGACCCCCGTCGGAGGACTCAGCATGCAGGACGGACCCTACTTCGACGACTTCACAGTCGGCCAAGTCATCAAACACTGGCCGGGGCGCACCATCCGCGACTTCGACGATACCTGGTTCACGTTGATGACGATGAACACCAACCCGATTCATTTCGACGATCACTACGCCAGCCAAACCCAGCACGGGAAGTGTTTGGTCAACGGCATCCTGGTGTTCGCCATCACCGTCGGCATGAGCGTGCGCGACGTGAGTCAGACCGCCCTGGCCAACCTCGAATACGAAACCGTGAAGCATCTTGGTCCGACCTTTCACGGCGATACGATCTACGCCGAAACCGAGATCTTGGAGACGATTCCATCAAAGTCGCGCGATGACCGCGGGGTCCTGTACGTGGAAACCCGCGCCTGGAATCAGAAGGACGAGCCGGTGCTCTCGCTACGCCGCAAAGTGCTGGTGCCGCGCCGGCCGCGCTCGTGAGCCGTGTTCGGCACCACCTACAAGCACGAATCACGAACAGGAGGTGCTCTATGCCACGGTCCGCTGATGAGTTCGCCAATCGACTGTGGACGATCGTTGATGCGAAGACGTTCGTCCGGCATCCGTTTTGGGAACGCGTCGCCAGTGGCGCGGTGACACGCGAACAGCTCGCGCAGTGGGCTGCCCAGTACTACCTACGCGCCCGCGAGTTCTCGCGCTGGCTGAGCGCGATCCATTCGCGTTGTCCCGATCAAGCCGTGCGTAACTTCATCGCCATCAATCTGTACGAAGAGCACGGCGACTTGAAGCCGGAGCGCGATCATCCGGCGGTGTATCGCAAGTTCACGCGCGCGCTCGGCGTCAGCGACGCGGAGTTGGAAGCCACGCCGCCGTTGCCCGAGACCCAAGCGTTCGTCGATCGCATGTTCCAAATCTGCCAGCAGGAGCCATTCGTCATCGGCCTCGCCGCGATCGGCGTCGGCATCGAAGGCAACGCGCGCCCACGCCCTGAACGCCAGGGCCAGGGCCTCGGCTTCATCGGCTTGTTCAAGCGCCTCTACCAACTCGATGATGACGCCGTGGAATTCTGGACGATGCACACGGTAGTCGACTGTGACCACAGCGAGCGCTGCATGAACATCATCACGCAGCACGCCACGAGCGACGATTTGCAGATGCGCTGCGAGACCGCGGTGCGGCAAACGCTGCAAGCGTGGCGGTTGTTCTTCGATGGATGCAATCGCGCGTACTTGAGCTGAATCCGCTAACCTTCCAACAGTCGCCGGATGGTTCGGGCATAGAACTGCGGATCGCCGGCGGCTTCCGCGAGTGATTCGGCACTCTCCAGTCGTCCGCGCCGCGCGGCGGCCGCGAGGCGGCGGGCCAGCGACAGCGGCCGGGTCGGATCGCCGCCCCAGCCGAGCACACCGATCGGCATCCGCAAGGCGGCGATCGGCGAGAGACTGTCGAACAACACCCATTTGGGAACGGCGCGATGTGCGGCGACAAAGCTGTCGAGTTGGTGATGGCTCCAGTGCGCCGTCACGACCTGCGCGATGCGGCGCGGGATGCCGCGTCCCATGGCGCCGAGCGCGACGGCGTCGGCCGCCGCCTGCAAACCGTACTGCGCGGCGAAGTCGGCGAGCGCGGTGATCATCTCACTGGCCGGATTGGCCTCGTCGGCGCTCGTCGGCGCGATCAGCAGCAGATGCTGCACGCGCTTGGGGTGCAACGTCGCAAACAGCAGGGCGGTCGCCGCGCCCATCGACTCGCCGGCGACGATCGCCTGCGCCACACCCACGTCATCGAGCACCGCCACCATGTCACCCACCATCCGGCGCGGATCGTACCGTGCTTGGTCAGTCACCGGCGTCGAGCCGCAGTGGCCGCGCTGATCGAATACGATCACCTGAAAGGTCTCGCTAAGCGGTTGCAGCACCTGGCGCGCCTGATGACGGCACGAACCCAAGCTGTGGGCGAACAGCAACGCCGGACCTTTGCCGAATACCTCGACGGCAAGGGTCAGATCATCGCTGCGGACGGAACGCGGTTG
>JBGOUW010000443.1:0-4293 GCA_041477755.1 Binatia bacterium | reverse complement strand
GCACCGGCGGCGACGAGGCCGGCGTTATCACCGAGCCAGGATAGGACGCACTGACCGCGATCGAGCGCGGCGAAGCAAATGCGTTCGATCTGGCCGCCGGGGCTCGTGCTCACAGCGACGATGATGTCCGCGAGCGCCGCCACCAACTCATCGCGACGCGGACCATTGCGCGCGACCGCGTGATCGCGCAGGCGAAACGGTGACAGCACCAACGTCCGCACCGCATCGAGTGCGGCACGCCCCGGGCCGAGTCCAAACGGATCGCGATCGAGATGCCGGCCGAAGGCCGCGAACAGGCCGCGCTCAAGTACAATCACGCGCGCCGGCGCCGCACGCCCAAGTACGGCGGGGATGCGATGCGTCGCCTTCATCCCGCCACTGACGATGGCGAGACCTTGCGCCGCGGCGGCTTGCCCGATGCGAATGGTCGCGGTCACCGCGCGTTCGGAGAGCCCACGCGAATTGAGAATGGCGAGCGCCGGCAGTGCGAACGCCGCACCGGCCCCGAGCGCGAACACCACGGGTGGACAGGGGTCTACTCGCTCGTGCCAACGTGCCGGATACGCAGCGTCATCCGGCAACCACACGGCGACGCCACCCACTGCCATCTGTCCGAGCAGTTCTTGCGCCTCGCGGCGCAGCTCGTCGCGCTCATCGCAGATGCGCCGGATCGCCGCCGCTGGCAGCGCATAGGTGTCGCGTAGCGGCGCCTCCGCTAGTCGAAAGAAGTCCGCCAGCGCGATCCCGCGAACGGCATTGTGGTGCAGCACACGCGTGAGGGCCTTCTCGCCTACGCGCGGCAGCTGCGACAACATCACGGCGGCTAACGCGGCTTCGTTGTCCATCGCGGTTCAACCTGCGCTGCGTGGTTCACTCGGCGCTGCGCGATTCACTCCACCTGTTTGGTCGCGGGTGAGTCTCGTGCCCACCCGTTCTCCGAACACGGCACCCACGAGCGGTGCCGCTGCCAACCTCAACTCGCAGCGGCGAGCGCCTGCGGGTGGCGACCGCCTACGATTGGTTCGCCGAAGTCCACCACTTCGATGCGATCGAGCGCGTGCTGCACCAGGGCCGGAATGTCGAGCGCCGCCTCGGCTTCGGTGGCTTCCGCGATCGTCATGCGCGTTGCCGGATGACGCGGCACGAAGAGCTGACAGCAATCTTGATCCGGTTGGATCGAAATCTCGTACGTGCCGAGTGCCTGCGCCTGCTCGCTGATCTCGTTCTTGTCCATGCCGATGAGCGGACGCAGCAGCGGCAGCTCGGTGGCGTTGCCGATCACGGTCAGGTTCTCCAACGTTTGCGACGCCACTTGCCCGAGGCTCTCCCCCGTCACCAGCGCCTGGGCGCCGACCTGTCGCGCGATCGCGCTGGCGATGCGCAGCATCATGCGGCGGTACAACACGACACGAAACGGCCGCCGTACCTGTGCGACGATGTCGCGCTGCACTTCGCCGAAGGCAACGAGATGGAGGCGCGATTCGAACTGATAGTCCGTCAGCGCGCGCGCGAGTTCCGTCGCCTTGTCACGACTGGCGCGATCTTGAAACGGCGCGCCGTGAAAATGCACGAACTCGACCCGGCAACCACGCCGCATCATGCGCACTGCCGCTACCGGTGAATCGATTCCGCCGGAGAGCAAGCAGACCACGCGCCCGCTGGTGCCGACCGGCAACCCGCCCGCACCGGGCAACGTGTCAAGCGAGAAGAACGCTTCGCGCGGCAAGATTTCCACCGTGATGCGCAGCTCCGGCTGCTTCAAATTCACCGCTGCGCCACTCTTCTCCTTGACCGCGGCGCCGATGATGCTGCTGATCTCGGGCGACGGCAGCGGGAACGACTTGTCGGCGCGTTTGGTGCGAATCGCGAAGCTGGCGAACTGGCGGCCGTCGATCGCCGCTAGGATGCCATCGATAAGGTCGTCGATATTGCGCTCCGCGCGCTGCGCCAGCGCGAAGTTCGCAATCCCGAACACCTTGGGAAGCCGCGCGCGAATCGCCGGCCAGTCCGGGTTTTTCCCCAAGATGACGACGACGCGGCCGGGCGCGACCTTCACGCGGCGCACGCCGGTGCCGCGCAGCGTGCGGCCGATGTTGTTGATGAGCTGCCGCACAAACATCGGCCGGTTGCCGCGCTTGAGGGCGACCTCGTGATAGTGCACCACCACTCGATTCATGCGCCGCGACCATAGCACACTGGCATCGCGGTTCGGCAAATGGACAACCCTTCCGCGGCCCGGCGTCGCTTGGTAGCATCCGCGGCATGGATCGTCGCCGCTGGTTGCAAGAGAAGCGCGAGGAGGTCAGGGGGCTGCACGGCCTGGGGCTCAGCGAAATCACGCCCAGCCGGCGCGACTTCGCGCTCTATGTCGCAACCCAGCGTCAGGAACTCGCGCTCATCGCGCGTGCGCAGCGCGCTGACCCCGTCACCGGCCAGACATGGCCGGGGCGCGACCTCGCCGCCTTCGCTGTGGCCTGCGATGACGCAGAAGTCGCCGCCCTCGCCGTGGCCACCGACCGCCAACGCGACGGATCGCTGGCGCTGCTGCGGTCGGTAGCCGAGGCGACGACAGCGCCGATCTTGCGCGACGATCTCACGCTCGATCAGAATCAGCTCTATGACGCCCGGCTGCACGGCGCTGATGCGGCAATCTTTCCAGCCAGTGAGCTTGCGGCGGACACGCTCGGCGAATTGGTGCGCCTGGCTAGCTCTCTGCACATGGCCTCAGTCATTGAGGTCCAACGCGCCACTGATCTCGCGAAAGCGCTGGCGTGCGGCAAGGCGCTGATCGGCATCGACGCGGACCTCGACGCCACGCTGAGTTTGGCGAACGAGGTGCCGTCGATTCGCACCGTCATCGCCCTGCGCGATCCCGGTACGCTCGCTGACGTGCGCTGTTTACGTACGCACGTTGACGCCGTCGTCGTCGGCCCGCTCCTGCTCAACAGCGACAACCTCAGCGAGACCGTCGCAGCAGTTAATCGATGAACACCACGCGATGAACACCACGCGATGAATCAGCACGCGGTAACGCGGGCGGCCGTGCTGGTACCGCTGTTCGGGATCGACGGCGAAGATCATGTCGTCTTCATCCGACGCAGCGCCGACGCGCCGGTTCACCCGGGGGACATTGCGTTTCCCGGCGGCCGGCATCACGCCGCGCGCGACGAGAGCCTCCTGGCCACCGCGCTGCGCGAAGCGGAGGAAGAAATTGGCCTGCGTGCGGCCGACGTCGAGCTGCTGCGCGCGCTGCCGGAGGTGCGCACGCTCACGTCCAACTTCTTGATCACGCCGTTCGTCGGACGCATTCCGGAGCGTTACCCGTTCGCGCCCGATCCGCGCGAGGTCGCCGCCGTACTGACCATCCCGCTGACCCAGTTGCGCCGACCGAACGCGACTCAGCTGGTGCGCCGCCGCACAACCGCCGGCACCGAAGTCGACGTCCGCGCGTTCGTGATCGGCACGCTCGTAATCTGGGGCGCGACCTATCGCATCACGGCCGAATTGCTGCGCGCGCTGGCAGAGAGCGGGCTTCGCCACAGCTGACCAGCGCGTTGTTCGCCGCCTGCACCAACTCCTCGACTGTCACGGTGTCGCTGTGATCGGCATCGAACTGTGGACACGACGCGAACGGCGCAGTGTCGAGAGCGATGTTGACGCCGATGATGAGCTCGTCGACCGTCACCGACCCATCGCCGTCGCAATCCCCAACGCACGTCGCGGGGCTGGTCGGGCTGACAGTTGCCGTTGGCATTGACGTCGCCGTCGCCGTTGCGGTCGCAAACACGATCTCCGTAGCAGTCGCCGTCAGCGTTACAGTCTGGGACACGCTCGGGAGCAAAGTGCCGGTTGATGTCGCGGTGTGAGTCGCCGTGGAAGTCGACGTCGCAACTGGCGGCGTGGTCGGTGGCGCACTCGGCAGCGGCGTTCCAGTGGCCGTGGGCGGCAGCGGGCCGGTTGGCGTCTGCGATGCCGTGCTGGTGAGGGTTCCGGTCGCGGCGGCCGTCGCTGTGCGCGTGGAACTCTGGGTGATCGCGCCGGTGATCGTCGGGGTCCCTGTTAGGGAGGCGGTTGGGGTGGCGGTCGCGCTGAAGGTGGGTGACGCAGTTTTCGTGAACATCGCGGTTTGAGTTGGGGTCAGCGTGAACGTGCTACTGGAAGTCGGTGTCGCCGTCACAGCTATTGTGACTGTCAGGGTGATCGTGGGCGTCGTCGTTGGAGGCAACGAACCGGTTGGCGACTGAGTTGCGGTGCGGGTGACGGTCGGCGTCATTGTCTCGGTGAAGGTCGAGG
>JBGOUW010000260.1:0-7085 GCA_041477755.1 Binatia bacterium | reverse complement strand
TGCAACGCCAGCATCGAGCCGGCTTCGACCAACCGCATGTCAAACTGCACCAGCAGCAGCGGCAGGACCATCCCTGGCAACGTGATGCAGGCACCGAGCATGAAGAAGGACGCCGAGGCGAGGGCGACGGCGAGCTTCATGCTGCTTCTCTAGCTCGAATCGCCCGCATGGTGCGGGAGCTATAGCAGGTTGCACGAAGAGCCGTCGCCTCGGTCGGTGGGTGGTGCGATCATTCGGATGCGGGGCAAATGCGCCTGCGCCCTCCGAGGAGAAAACCGCGCGCGGTGTTCTCCTCGGGCTCCTCTTTCGCGCGGACGCGCCGGCCAATGGGTCACGTGTTTGTGAGTCGGCCTCGCGCGTTGATCGCCGGTCGCTCTGCGGTTTGGTCCACGTCGGCGACAGGCTGCCGTGTGCCGTCGGTGGCCTCGTCAGTGGCCCTGCGTGAGCGTGTCCTGTCAGCAAGCGTCGGTATCGGATGTCCGGCGCGCAGAGCGGAAGCGGCGCATCGCGGAGCGCTCGGCTTCACGATCGACTCTCGTTTCCGGTCGCACGCGTTGGGGCGGGAGCGGTAGCAGCTTGGACCTCATCAGCCGGGCATCCGACGGAACCGGGCCGCCGGTTCTCTCCTCGTAGGGCGCGGGGGCGTCCGCCCCGCATTCAGCGGCGTATCGAGGTGTCGAACGGCGAGAGACCCCGCGACGCTCCATTGACTCGCTCGCGTCACCTTACTACTAGCAGCGCTCGCCGGCGTGCGGCCGGCGCATCATTTCAACGCGCGGAGGAAGGAATCATGGGTCTACTCGATGGGAAGGTTGCAGTCGTCACCGGCGCCGGCCAAGGACTCGGCCGCGAACACTCGTTGGCGCTCGCCAAAGAGGGCGCGAAGGTCGTTGTCAACGACATTGGCACCTCGGTTGCCGGCGAAGGGAAGGATCAGACGCCGGCGCAGAAGGTCGTCGACGAGATCAAAGCCGCTGGCGGCAATGCGGCCGCGAACTATGAAGACATCGCCAACTGGGACGGCGCGCGCCGCACCATCGACCAGGCGTACGACACGTTCGGACGGCTCGACATCGTGGTCAATAACGCCGGCGTGCTGCGCGACCGCATGAACTTCAACATGGCCGAAGACGAGTTCGATCTGGTGCTGCGCGTCCATTGCAAAGGCCACTTCGCGATGACGCGTCACGCCTGCGTGCGCTGGCGCGAGCAGGCGAAGAAGGGTGGCAGCGTGTACGGCCGGGTGATCAATACGTCGTCGGAAGCAGGTCTGATGGGCTCGGCCGGCAACAGCAACTATGCGATGGCGAAGGCGGCGATTGCGGCGCTGACGATCAGCATCGCGCGCGAGATGGGCAAGTACGGCGTGACGTGCAACTACATCGCGCCGCGCGCGCGCACCCGTATGACCGACACGATGCCGAATCACGACATGTTCGCCAAGCCCGCAAGCGGCTTCGACGTGTTCCATCCTGCATGGCCGGCGCAACTCGTCACCTTCCTCGCCAGCGAGCAGGCCGGCGACATCAACGGCCAAGGCTTCATCGTGTGGGGCGGTGAGGTCGCATTGGTGAAGGGCTGGCACACGGTCGGTCAGATCAGTAAGCTGGGTGACGCGCTCACCGCACGCGATCTAATCGCGCGCAAGGACGAACTGTTCGGCAAGCTCTCGCGGCAGCCGGAATATATGTAGAGACAGTCCCTGGTCTCTGGTTCGTGGTTTTTGTCTTGGAACCAGGAACCACCGACCACAAACCCTGGACACAGGGTATGGGCCCAGGCAGTCTGCGCCTGAACAGGAGCATACATGGCGGTAGACGTACCCGCGGCCCGTGTCGGATTGTTGAAATTCGTCGCCAAGAAGGGCGGCTCGATTCCGATGCGCGAGCTACACACCCATAGCCTGGTCTTCTACCAAGCGGGCCATCAGGCGTTCTCGCAACTCATGGAAGGACTCGTCGCTGACCAGCTGGTCGTGTTTGCCGGCGACACGTTCGTTCTCACCGACAAGGGCCGCGAGTTTCTGAGCAGCCAGTCGTGACCACGGCTTGGTACTTCGCCTACGGCTCGAACATGCAGAGCGCAACGCTGCGCGGCCGCCGCGGCATCCAGTTCCATCGCGCCCTGCCGGCGCGCGCGCCGGGCTGGCGGCTAGTACTGGACAAGCCACCGCTCTTCTCCACCGGCAACTCGTTCGCCAACATCGTCCCCGATCCCGCAGCTGAAACCTTCGGCGTCGCGTTCGAAGTCGCAGAGGACGACCTCACTCATATCGATCTGACGGAAGGCGTACTGATCGGCAACTACGAGCGCGTCGCGACTACGGTGCTTCCTTTGCACACGCCCCAAGGTGCGCCGACGGATGCGCTGACGGCGTTCACACTGAGTTCGGAGCGGCGTGATCCGATGCTGCAACCGTCGACCCGCTACATGAGCTTGCTGATCGAGGGGGCCATCGAGCATCGCTTGCCGGACAACTACGTCGCGTTTCTGCGCACGATTCCCACCTGCGCTGAGAGTGAAGAACTGCAGCGCCTGCGACCGATGATCGACGAGGCCATGCGCAGCTGGCGCCGTTGATCGCCCGGCGAACCGCTTGTAGTATCCCGCGCCGACACAGGATGGACCCATGCTTGACGCCAACTCGATCACCACGCACCTCGACCGCATTCGCCGCGACGGCTTCACCATCGTCGAGCACGCCATCGAGCCGCAACTGATCGACGATCTCGTCGCCGACCTCGACCGGTTGGAGCGGCAGCTCAACGTCAAGCCGTCGAACAATCCGTTTGAGGGCAGCAAGACGGTGCGGATTTACAACCTGCTCGTCCACGGCGCGGCCTTCGAACGCATCCCGGTTCACGAGAACGTGTTGCCGGTGGTCGAAGGCGTGCTCGATCCCGGTTGTCTGATCTCGTCGCTGTCATCGATCGCGATCTGTGGCGGTGAGATCGCGCAGCCGATCCATGCCGACGATCAACTGCTGCCGATCGCCAAGCCGCATGTGCCGACGGTGTGCAACACGATGTGGGCGCTCACTGATTTCACCGAGGCCAACGGCGCCACGCGGGTGATCTCCGGCTCGCACCTGTCCGATCACTCGCCGACGTTCGGCGAAGCGTACGACTCGATCCCGGCGGAGATGGCGAAGGGCAGCGTGCTGGTGTGGCATGGCAGTCTGTGGCACGGCGGCGGCGCCAATCGCACCGATCAGCGCCGGATCGGCATCGCCATGAACTACTGTGCCGGTTACATCCGCCAGCAAGAGAATCAGCAACTCGGCATTCCGCGCGAGATCGCCGCCGGTTTCTCGCCGCGTCTGCGCGAGTTGGTGGGCTACGGCATCTACAACGGGCTGATCGGTCACATCGACAAGACCAACCCGGTGGCGTTGCTCGGCGATGCCGGCGGCACGCGCCTGGTGTGGGACGTGTAGCGTTGGGGGAAGTCGAGCGCGCACATCACGTCGGCCGTAGATCGACAGTCTCCAGAGGGGAAGGGCGGTGGTGACGATGTCGCTCCAGCTCCTCACTGCCATCAGTACCTCCTGCATCGTGCTGAGTGGGGTCAGCTTACTGGTAGGCTGGTACTTCATTCGCTTTCAGCACGACATGCCGCGCCATCGCGCGTGCATGCTGACGGCGACCGGTTTTGCCGGGTTGTTTCTCATCGCCTACGTCACGCGCTGGTCGCTGTATGGCTCGAAGCTGTTCGCCGGCACCGGCGCCTGGCGCACCGTCTACTTCGCGAATCTCGTTCCGCACGTGATCCTGGCGATGGCGGTGGGGCCGATGGCACTGCGTCTGATCTACCTCGCGCTCAAGAAGCGTGACTTCGTCGCCCATCGCCGGCTGGCGCGCATCACCTTACCGATCTGGCTCTACGTCGCCGCCAGCGGCTGGCTGATCTACTATTTGCTGTACCAGAAGACGTACTGACTCGAGACCGAGCGCGTCGCGCTCACAGGAGGAACGTCAGATGAGCACCACCGGAAAGCCCAATCCGCTGCTGCGGGCAAACGCGATCGCGGAGTTGACGGCGTTTGCGTTCAATCACCCGCTCAACCCGAACTCGGAGATTCACCTGCGCTCGCTGAGCACGATGACGGGTTTGCAACGCCTCGGTATCAGCATCGGTCGCGTCCCGCCGGGGAAGGAGTCGTTCGTCTACCACTTCCACCACACCGAAGAGGAGTTCATCTACATCCTCTCCGGGCGAGGCATCGCGGAGATCGGTGACGAGGAGTTCGAAGTCGGCCCCGGGGACTTCATGGGCTTCACCGCCCCATCGGTTGGCCACAACCTGCGCAACCCGTTCGACCAGGATCTGGTTTATCTGATGGGCGGCGAGCATCGCGACATGGAAATCGGAGAGTTCCCGCGTCACCGCAAGCGCCTGATTCGCAGTCGCGACCAGTTCCACCTGGCGGACGACAACGACCTGAAGGTATTCTTCAAGTAGGCGAGATCGCCGGGCGGCGGGCGCGGAAACGAAACGCGCCTTTCGCTGACTGCACCGACACGTCGCCGAAGCCGGTGGCTTCCAGTCGCGCACCGAAGCGGTCCGGATCGACCAGCACCATCGTGTCGAACCAGTGACTGACGCGAAACAACAAACTCGGCGTGCTGTCGGAGCCGGCGAAGACCGCGCCCGGTCGCAAGACGCGAAACACTTCGCCGAGCAGCCGATCTTGCAGCCCGGGCGACGGTACGTGGTGCAGCATCGTGCACGACACTGCGCCGCTGAACGACGCGTCCACGAACGGCAACTGCGTCGCGTCGCCTTCGAGCACCGTGACGTTGCTGCCAGCCATCCGCTGCTGCAACGCGCGGGCGAGGACGTGATCAATCTCGACCGAGGTGAGGCGAGGCACCCGCTGCCGCAAGACATTGGTGGTGAGGCCGGGACCCGGGCCGACCTCCAGCACGTCGCCACCTAGATCGATGCCATGTAGCACCCACGGTAACAGCGAGTCCTTGACGATGCCGGCCCAGTGATCGGTGCGGCAATACCAGCGGTGCAAGCGGTTCATGGCACCGACCGTAGCAACGGTGCGCGAAGTGGTGCAAGGCCGGCGCGATGCGAGCAATCGTACAACCGTGGTCCGCCGCTCCCGATGGAGGAAGGGCGAAAGAGCCTCTCTTGATCCGTCGGGGGTCAACTCGCCGGCGATTCCTTGGGCGGCCAACTTCTACGGCTGTCGTCCTGCGGGCTCATGATTCCAACATCATTGCCGTCTGGGTCAGCGACGACTGCGTACCGCGCTCCCCAGAACGTGTCGTAGGGGGGCTGACGCCCATAGTATCCAGCCGCGATCAGCTCGGCATAGCGTTGGTCAACCGCTTCACGCG
This sequence comes from Binatia bacterium, assembly GCA_041477755.1. Classification (GTDB taxonomy): domain Bacteria; phylum Desulfobacterota; class Binatia; order HRBIN30; family JACQVA1; genus JACOST01. The sequence goes on along the minus strand of JBGOUW010000260.1, from coordinate 1,734 downwards.
TTGGCAGGGAGAAACCGATCACTGCCCGGCTGCTCCCCTCGGGTCTCCGCCATGCGGCATTGTAGACGCGAGCGAGCGGGAGATTGTCGAATTCCAACACGAACCCGTTTGGCAGCGTCACCTCGGCGTGGCGAATGCCGTCGGCGGACGTAGAGCCCGCCGGGACATCAACGCCGAGCCGGCGATAAAACTCGAGCGTCGCGTCAAAGTCACGCGCAACGATGTTCAGTTGGTTGAGCAGGGGTCGTTCATCGGCCATCTCTTGTCTCCGTTGGGGACTGTTTGGTCGTTGATGGCCTTCCGCTGCGAAACGAAAGTTGGCACGCGCACCGCGGGATCGCCACCTCAGTCACCGACACGAAAGCCGGCCCGCCGCCGTCGATGCTACCGTCTCGTCTTCTCGACAAGCGCAGGCCCTATAGAGGTTAGGCATAGAGCAGTCGACCTCTCGGCTCCGGGACGGTGCGTCCGAGTTCGCGCGCCGTTTCGATCCACTCACCGATGATTACTTCGACGTTCGCGAGGGCTTGCTTGTAGGTCGCGCCGTCGGCGGCACAGCCCGGTAGCTCAGGAACTTCAGCAATGTATGCTTGGTCCTCGTCGCTCCAGTAGATGATGATTTCGTACTTCCACTTACTTTGCATCATCACCTCCTGCCAGATGGTACTTCACAATCACGGCGCGGACCTGCCTGACCTGATACGGCTTTGCCTGACGTCCCCCTCGGTTGCAGGTTCAAGATCTCCATGACGCCATCCTTTGTGAAAATGTAGTGGTCGCCTCGGACGCGTTCATCGAAACCCAAGCGGCCGAGCAAGTGGCGCAAGTCCTTGAACGGGATGTTCGCGTCGGAACCGCCGCGCGGGACGCGAAGAAGGAGATCCTCGTACTTGGCCACGCCTCATTCCTACAACAGCGTCTGCTTGATGCCTAACGTCATGACGATGTGCAATCATCAGTCTGCAAATGGGCGCCCCTTACTTCCGCAACAGCACCACCGCCACGCCGATGAGCCACAGGAAGTGTGACAGGGGCGCTAGGGTTGGTAGCACGCCAGACGGTGCGAACGCGCCCGCGTGCGCTAGCGACATGGCTGACAGCAGGTGGATCGCTGCGACCAGAAACGCACCGTACGCGATCCAGCGCGGCATCACGCCTGTCTGTACGATCACGATCCCGGCGGCGATGACGTAGACCGCGTTCGGAAACGCTGTCATCAGGTTTGCGGCGAACCCGACGTCCACGAAGAGTGGAAGTGACGCCGGATCGAGCGCCGGAGCGCGATGGCTGATCGCGAGGAATATCGCGTCAACCACGAGGATCGCCGCTGCCGTCGCAACGCATGCGGCGAACGCGATCGCCGACCACACGCCGGCGCCACCCTCCGCGCGCCGCAGGATCGCCCAGAGCCCGGCGCCGAAGACGATCAGTAGGCCACCGAATGCGAGCGAGGTCAGGTAGACGCTGACAAGAAACGAGGTTCGATGGTCGGCGAAGAAAGCGGCGAGCTCGCTTGCGGACGCGTCAGTTCCGGGAATCGGGTACGCGAGCTGGATCACGATCGAGGGCAGAAACAGCGCCGCGATCGCCAATGCTGAGTAGGCAGTGATCCGGACTACGCGTGTGTCCATTCGACCCTCATCTCGTAGCAAGCAATCATTCCGGCGGAGTTGGACGCCAACTTTTATCGAGCAAGGGCGCAACGACGCCGACGAGCGCGTTGCCCAGCGATGC
>JBGOUW010000217.1:0-7959 GCA_041477755.1 Binatia bacterium | reverse complement strand
CGCCGGCGACCGGACGCGTGGCGGTCGCGCCATCGGGGGACATCCAGATCGATTTGCCCGACAGCGGCCTCTCGCTCGAAGCCGTCGAGCGCGCGCTGCTCGTCCGTGCGCTCGACAAGACCGAAGGCAACCAAAGCGCCGCCGCCCGCCTGCTCGGTATCTCGCGCGACACCCTGCGCTATCGGATGGAGAAGTTCGGATTGGGCGAGTAGGTGGTGACTAGCGGCCGCGCGGCAAGTGGAGAGTGCGCGAAGTGACACGGCCGCTGGGGTTCAAGCCCCAGCGAAGGAGCACACGAAAAAGAAGTACGCCGGCAGATACGGCAACGCACAGCAGCGCGAACACATCGCCGTGGCGGGAATAAAACGAACCGCCTGATCCGATCGGAACGGTGACCGTTTGGGCCACAGGTGTTCGGGCCGGCAGACGAGCGATCTCGCGGCCGGCGGGGTCAATGACACCGCTGATGCCGCTGTTGGTGACGCGTATCAGGCTGACGCGATTCTCGATCGCGCGGAAACGGGCGAGTTGAAAATGCTGCTCCGGCCCCGCCCCGGCTTCGAACCAGGAATCGTTCGACAGATTGATCAGCACCCGGGCACCGCGTTGCACCTCATCGCGCGCTAACTCGGGATAGATCGCCTCGTAGCAGATCAGGACGCCGAACCGGGTGCCGGCGAGCGTAAAGATCGTCGGCGTGCCCCCCGCCAAAAACGGACCGTCCGCGGGCCGCAACAGAAGTTGCTCGACGAACGGCAGCAGCTTGCGCTTGTCGTACACGCCGCCCACACCGTCGGCGGTGAGCAGGTACGCCGAGTTGTACACCGCGGCTACACCCGGCCGATCACCTGCGCGCGGCGCGCCAGTCAGCAGCGCGGTGTCGGCGCGGCGGAGCAGCGCGGTGATGCCACGGAGGAGCTCTGGGTTCTCCGCGGGAAAGAATCCGATTGCGTTCTCCGGCCACACGATCAGCGCCGGCCGTGACGAGTCTGCTCGCTCAGACAGCGCGAGATAGCGATCGAGATGCGCAACAAATCGCTCCGGCCGGCCGCGCTCGTCGTTGGGCAAATTGCCCTGCACCAACAACATCGGCACGGTGGCCTCGGCGGCGGCAAGGTTGGCGAGGCGCCACTCGCCGTAGGTCCAGGTCAGCACGATCGTGACGGCAGCGAGCACAGCCGGCGCGCGAGAGCGGCCCACCTCGGCCACCGCAGTCGCCGACAACGCCAGCACGAACGACAAACCGAAGACGCCGGTGAGATCGCACAACTGCACCAGCGCGTCGCTGCGTTGGGCGTGGCCGAGCAGCTCCCACGGGTTGCCCGTCAGCAGATGCGCGCGCGCATACTCACTGGCGACGAACAGCGAGGGAATGAGGACGCCGCGTAGCCGCCAGCCGCTGACGAGCGATGCGAGCACACCGAACAAGCCGAAGTACAGGGCGACGAATACTTGCGTCGCCACGACCGTGAACGCCGCGGCGCCGGCGAGCCCAAGGTGAAAGTAGGCGTAGGCCGCGTGAAAGATCCACCAGCCGGTGACCCCGAGCACACCGATCGTGCCGGTGAACCACCCCAGCGCGAACGCCGCCCGCGGCCGCGCCGCATCGACGGCGAGGATCAAAGGCGTGAGCGCGATCCAGGCGACTGCCGACACCTCGAACGGCGGATAGATCAACGTGAGCAGCACGCCGCTCACAGCAGCCAACGTCCACCGTTGCCAAGCGTGGCGCGCCATTGATGCCCACCCTTAGCACGCCACGCACGCAACTCGCAGTCGTTGCGTCGCCAACGGTCGTCTGCCAAGTGACAGGTCATCATGGCGCGGCCCAGAACTTGCCTCTCTGATCGACGATGATGCGACCAGAGCGAACGAGTTGGCCACGGGTTGGCTGGCAGTATTGGGGCGCGGCGGCGTGCACCGCCGCCATCGTGCTGGTCTGCACCCTCAACTCCTTGCGCTGGATCGATCGACCATTCCCCGGCTTCTTTCTGTGGGAGAACCTCTTTGTCCCCGCTGTCGGCGACCCGAATTGGACCGGCTACCGAGCCGGCATCCCGTACCAATCGCGCTTGATCGCGATGAATGGCCGACCGGTGACCTCGGCCGCTGAGGTGTACCGCGCGACCGCAAACCTGCCGGTCGGCAGCGCTGTCGAGTATACGTTCGCGTCAACCGCCGAAGCGCCGCGGGTAACGCTGACGATTCCGACCATGCGCTTCATGGTTGCCGAGTATCTGTGGACGCTCGGCAACTATCTCGCCGTCGGTGCGCTACTGACGCTGCTGGGATTCAGCGTCTACCTCCTGCGCCCGAGCGCGCCGGCGGCGCGTGCCATGTGGAGCGGCGGCACGGCGTGGGGACTCTACCTCGTGACCTCGGCAGACATCTTCGGTCCGGGGTGGTTTCGTCCGCTCTTCTTGCTGCTGCAAGCGGTCGGCCCCGTGACGCTGGTACACGTCGCTCTCACTTTCCCAGTCGAGCGCCAGATCCTCCGCCGCTATCCTCGGCTGTTGCCGGCCCTGTACGCGACGGCCCTCGTGCTGGGGCTAGCCAACATCCTGCTCTTCGCACGGTCGGTGACCATTGTGCTGGTCATCGATCGGCTGATTCCCGTGACCGGATTGCTGCTGGTTGGCCTCCTCGCGCAGGCCTTCAGGCACCCACCGTCAGCAGCCGCGCGCCAGCGGCTGAAGATCGCCGCCCTGGGCGCGGGCGCCGCGTTTTTTGTGCCGATCGTCGGCTTCTCGCTCTTCTATTTCGGCGGCATCAACTTCCCGCTCAACTTCGTCACCATGCCGATGGCGCTGTTTCCGGCCGCGATCGGCTACGCCATCGTCAAGCACGATCTGTTCGAAGTCGACGCGATCATCCGCCGTACGGTTGCGTGGGCGATCCTGACGGCACTGATCGCGGCGTGCTATCTCGGTGGCGCCGGCCTGCTCGATCTAGTGTTCGCCGGACGCGGCGGGCGCGGCGTCCAGCTCCTGTTTCTGCTGACGCTCGTGGCAGTCTTCAACCCGTTGCGCAACCGCGTGCAGGCCGCCGTTGACTTTCTGTTCGCGCGCGACCGCTACGACTACCGCCGCACCGTGACACAGGCGAGTCAGGCGCTGGTGTCGCTGCTCGACGTCGAAGCAATCGTGGCGCGCATTCTGCGCACGATTACCGACACGATCCACGTCGACTTCGGCGCGGTGTGGCTGCGCCTTGATGGCGCCGGCTACGACTTGCAGGCCGTCGCCGGCGCACGGGCCGCGACGATGCTGCCGCAGCGGCTCGACCGCAGCAGCCCGCTGGTGACTCGCTTGGAAGCCGAGCCGCAGCGCGTGCTGACCGACGAGTCGGGCGAACGTGACACCGCGATCGCGTCGGAGCTCAGCCGTCTGCGCGCGACATTGGTGGTACCGATGGCATTCGAGCAGCGATTGGCTGGATTCGTGGCGCTGGGCGGTAAAGAGTCTGGCGCCTTCTATTCGCGTGAAGATCTGGAATTGGTACGCACGCTCGCCAATCAGGGCGCCGTCGCGCTGCAGAACGCGCGCTCGTACCACGCGCTGGCGCAAGCGAACGACGACTTGCTGGCGGCGCAAGCGCGGCTCATCCAAGCCGAGCGCTTCGCCGCCATCGGCGAAGTGTCCGCCGCGGTCGCCCACGGCATCCGCAATCCGCTCGCCGGCATCAAGGCCGCCGCGCAGTTCGCCAACATGGAGCTGCCAGCCGGTCACCCGCTGCGCGAAAATATCGCCGACGTGATCGGCGAGGCCGATAAGCTCGAGGCGCGCATCAAAGCCCTGCTCGACTTCGCCAAGCCGTTCGAGCCGCGCCACGCGCCGTGTCGCCTCCAGGATATCGTTGCTGCCGCGCTCGCCTCGCTGCGCAGCCAGATCGGCGCCAACGGCATCGCGGTCGCCGATCACGTTGACGCCGCGCTCCCCGACGCTCAACTCGATCCGGCGCAAATCGAGGAACTGATGCTCGTGCTCCTCTCCAACGCCATCGAAGCGATGCCGGCCGGCGGCACACTCACCGTCACCGCCGCTCTGACTCTGGACGGCCAGCGTCTCCGCGTCGAAGTGGGCGACACCGGTCGCGGCATTTCCCCCGAACAGATGCCGCGCTTGTTCAAGTTGTTCGCGACCACCAAGCCGACCGGTACGGGAATCGGTTTGGCGGTGGCGAAGAAGATCGTCGAGCGCCACGGTGGTAGCATCAGCGCGGAAAGCACTCCGGGACAGGGTTGCCGCTTCATCGTCGAGCTGCCGCTCACCCCGGGAGGAACTACCTGAACTCAGTTGGTGCGAATGAAGAAGTCGCCGCGCCGATTGTCTTCAGCCGTGTTGTCGCCGAGCGGCCCTTGCACACCCGGCGTGGCAGAGAAGTCGTCGTCGGTGCTACGGCGCAGAAACAAGCCGTAGCCTTTGTTCAGGTCCAGCGCGTTGCCAAACACCAGGTTGCCGTTGGTCGAATCCATGTTCAGACCATCGCCGTCATTGCCGCCCGACAGGTTGTTCGTCAGCTGGTTGTTCTGCGGTGATCCGGCCGGACGACCTGAGGCCACACCGCCCGCGCCGGCCTCGCCTCCGCCGATCTGGATGCCGGGGCCAAAATTGTCGACGCTCTGATTGTCGGTGACCGTGCTGTCGGTCGTCGTAGTCATCGTCAGACCGCCGGTTGCGTTTCCGGCAACGCGATTGCGCTCGATCTGCGCGTTCTGCGCGTTAGATACAACGACGCCGCCGCCACCGTTGTCTAACGCAGCGCTGTCAGTGCACGAGGCCGCGTTGGCGCCATTGAACGTGAAGCCGTCGGCGCCGTTTTCCACTGCGGCGCTCTGCCACACCAGGACGGCGCTACTCGCAACGCTGACGCCCGTGGCCTGATTGCGCCAGGCGCGGCTCGCCACCAGTTGAGTCGAGGGACCGCTCAACGCAAATCCGCTGGTCCCACCGATGGCCGTGAGCCCGCGAATCACCACGTCGGGGGCCGTCACCGATAGCACGCTGGACGTGCCATCGCCTTGCACGAAGGTCGTCGCAGCGTCGTCACCGCGCAGCTCGACCGAGCGATTGACGAGAACGTTCTCACGGTAGATCCCGGCTCGGACGGCGACCACCAACCGCCCGTCATGGTTGCGGTCGGTGACGTTGGCGATCGCCGCCTGGATCGTCGGCGCGTCGATGCTCGGGACGACTACGTCGGCGAGCGCACGGGTGGCACCGGCGCTGACCTGGTAGCGCAAGCTACCGACGACCACGCCGCTGTGCTCGGCGCTGAGCACGCCCTCCGCACCGTCGGAGCTGCCCGCTGCGACCCGGGCGACGACGCGCACGCCCGACGACGAGCGAAGCGTGACACTCTCACCGCGGTGGCGCGGCCGCAGAACCTGCAGTGGCGCGGCCGCGTGCAATGAGACGGTGAAGCCGGGCGGCGGATCGGCCCAGTTACCCCAGCGATCGACTGGAATCAGATGGCAGCGCACATAGCTCGCTGGTCCGCTCGTACCTAGCAGTGCCAATCGGCCCGCCTCCAGGTATTCGCGGAAGGCGACACGCACCGCCGGCTGCGCATTCACGATCGCAACATCGATCGTCGGTGAGCTGCCGTCGAGCCGCAAGGCGAGAGGTCGCACCGCATCGGCGTGGGGTAACGACGCGAAACGAATCACTTGCTGCAACGTCGAGTTCGGCAATGCCGGCACCGGACGGTCGCGGATCAATTTGCTGAGGTCGCGCTCAGGATAGAATGGCAAAGCGGTGCTGATTGCGGGACCACTGGGAATGTTGCCGCCAAAGAAGCTGGCGTCGAACGGACCGGTGAGCGCCAGCGCGGTCAGCGCGACCTTCAAGCCGCCGCGGCTCGCTGGCCCGCCGCTACGAATCGCCACACTGCCGCGCGCCACCCCGCCGTTGAACACGGCCACGGCCCGCCCGACCGGCTCCAACTCGCCGACTTCGCGGGAACTGTCGCTCGAACCCGAGGCATCCGCATTCGTCGGGCCGATGAACCCGTCGCCATCGAAGTCGGCAAAGACTGCAACGATTGCTGGGATGCCATCCATATCGCTCGCGGTGAGCAGGTGCCCAAACGGCGCACCGAGACTTGTTGCGCCATCAGAAAGGAACACGGTGAACGGAATCTCGACGCCACCGCTGCCGCTTGAGCCTGCGACACCAACCGGCCACGCGCTGCGTGGGCTCGCCGCCGTCGGCGGGGGGATCACGTCGGCCGCGGCAACCGAGCCGCTGCGGACCACCATATCGATGTCACCGATGGTCGCGGTGTTGATCACGTCGTCGGGCGTACCCACCACGCCATCCGGTCCGGACAACACCAACGGAAAGCCCGGCAGTATTTCATACGGCACCCCGTTACTGGGATCGACCGGGTCACCTGCGAACACCACACTCGCAGCGCGACCGAGTCGCGGCGCGGCGCACAGCGTCACCACCAATGCGGCAACTCTCAGCGTGCGGCTCATAGCGTGAAACGCAACCGGTTACTGGCGAGCGGCTTCCCGTCGAAGGTGGCGACGATCTGCGCCGTGGCCTCACCCGCCGCGAACTGCGACGGCAGCACCAGCGTGATCGCACGCTCGCCAATGCTGATGACGCCGGCGTCGGGCGCCGCCTGGCCAAGGCCGGTGGGCGGATCGCCGGCTAGGTCGAAGCTGGCCGCCACCTCGCCTTGGGTCACGAGCACATTGAGCGGCAGTGCGAGTTGCACAGTGTCGCCGAAGCTGAAGCTACCTTCGAGGGTGAGGGTGATCCGGCCGCTGGTCGAGCGCACCGCCGTCGCCCGCATCAACGCGAGTCGCGGCTCGGTGGTGCCGGCGCGCAACGGCGCCGTCGCGGCCATCAGGAGGGCGACTGTGAGTACCAGCGATTTGCACCTTTGCTGCATCATTGTGCGCACGCGCTCATCGGCACGATTGCCCAGCAAGAGCGAGTCCAAAGCAGTCGAGGGGGCGCATTCAAAGGTGAGAAGCGAGCGGGGTTTGGAGAAGGCCGAGCGGGACTCTCACTAGCTACGACGCGTGCAGTGTAGCGACGGGTTCGGCAAACCGCAACGCCGGTGTGGCGTGTGCGGGTCTTGCCCCAACGGCAGCTGCGGCTTCTGCCCCAGCCTGAGCACTCGGCGCTGGTGGCCGTACCGATCGACGCCCAGAGCAGGTTGGCAAGCGCCTTGCGTTGCCCATGGAGCAGCGCGCGATCACGCGACGCAAAAACCGAAGGAGGTAGAGCATGAAGCAGTGGAGTACGAAAGCAATAGCAGCGGGACTGTTGAGCATCGGATTGCTCTTCGGAACCCTGGTGGCGGTTCCCGCTGCCGAGGCGAAGTCCAAGGGCAAGGGCACGCCCAGCGCGAGTGTCGACACCGATCACGATGGGTTGCCCGACGCGCTGGAGAAGAAGCTGGGAACCAACCCGAACAAGGCCGACAGCGACGGCGACGGTATCAGTGACGGCGCCGAAGTGATGCTGCTGCACACGGACCCGCTGGACGTGGATACCGACAACGACGGCTTGTCGGACGGCGAAGAGATCGAGATGCACTGCAACCCACTCGATCCGGACACCGACGACGACGGCATCGTCGATGGCGCCGACGACGATCCGCTCACCGACGACCATGGCGTCGACCAGGGAGTCGACGACAACGGCGTCAATCAGCCGGCGGATCACCACGGCGGACGCGGCCGCGACGACGCTCCCGGCCATCACTAACCGACCGGCACCCGCGACACTTCCGCGCCGGCCTCGCCCCCAGTCAGCGGGACCGTCCAAGCTTCGGGCGGTCCCGCCCCATCCTACACGTTCAACTCGCCTGCATCGATACGGCGCTTCAGTGCCGCATCAAGCGGCACGTAGCTGCGCGCGCGGTCGTCGCGGAAGTAAAGCACATCGGCAATGCGCTCCGGGTCGTACCCTTCGTCTTGCAGCCGCATCTTCGTATGTT
>JBGOUW010000510.1:0-3638 GCA_041477755.1 Binatia bacterium | reverse complement strand
GGCGCAGCCACAGTTTCGCGTCGCTCGCTTTCACCGTCGACGGCTATAGCAGACCACGCCGGTGTCGAGCTACCGCAACCTTCGTCGCCACTTACTCTTCCGCCGGAACGACTCGCGGCGCGCTGTTGGTCAGGAACACCAACGCGGACGACACCCCGGTGGCCAGCACGACCACGCTCGACAGCAAGCCGAGTGCGACGGCCATCTCGTGGTCGACGCCGACACTCGCGAGCGCAACCGCGTAGCCGTATTCGCGGATCCCAACCCCGCTGAAGCTGATTGGGATCATCCCGAGAGTGTTCACCACCGGCACGAAGATGAAGAAGAACGACGCCGGCGCCTGAATGTTCAAGGCCCACGCCAACACGACTTGGGTCGCAACTTGGATCACGTGGAATACCATCGCCAGCAAGGTCGTCCGCACCAGCAGTTGCCAATCCTTCCAGTAGGCGGCGGTCTCCTGCTCGACCAGCACCCGCCATTTGTTCGATGGCGGCAGCGAGCGCACCACCAGCGGCGGACCCCAGAGCCACGCAACCAACGTGCCCGGCGGCACGATCCACGCCCCGTAGTACAGCGGGGCTGGAATCCGATACGACGGCTGCAACACAATCGCGATGGCCCCCACCCAGATGAGCGCGATGAAGCCGAGTCCACGGTCGGCGAGCACCGACGTGAACGCCAGCGTCCGGCGCTTTTGTCCACCAGCAGCGAGGAAGATCGCCCGCGCGACATCGCCCGCCACCGTGCTCGGTGCAAACAGATTGAGATACATGCCGCTGAAGTAGCAGGTGAAGTAACGGCTGAACGGCTGATCGAAGCCCAGCGGCCGCGCCAGCATGCGCCAGCGCTGCACGCTCAGCAGCTGGCTGCTCAAGTACCCCGCGAAGGCCAACAGCACCCACCCCGGCTGCGCCCGGCTCACCACCCCGGCCAATTCTCGCACGTCGGTCTTGTACAGCAGTAGCGCGAGCAGTGCCGCGCTCAGGCCGGCCTTGAACCAGAACGACCCGAGCGCCCGTTTGAAGTGTTCCACCATGCGCTACCAGCCTTGTGCGGCGCCGCCCTTGCGCGGGTCGGCAGCGCCGGCATAGCCGCCCGCGGTCACGCGCACGGCTTGCACCGCCGCCAAGCCCGGAACTTCGCGCACGTGATGCCCGAGACGCTCCAACGCCGTGCGCGTCATGGCATCGATGCCGGGCTCGACCGCCAGCACTTCCGGCACCCATTGATCATGCACCCGCGGCGCGGCCACGGCGGCGTCTACGTCGAAGTCGAAGTCGACGACGTTGAGCAGCGTCTGCAACGTCGCGGTGATGATGACCGGCCCGCCCGAGCCGCCGGCAATCAACAGCGGCCGGCCGTGATCGAGCACGATAGTCGGCGTCATGCTGCTCAGCGGCCGCTTGTGTGGCGCCACCGCGTTGGCGGCCGCGCCGATCAAACCGAATATGTTCGGCACGCCCGGCTGCGCGGCGAAGTCGTCCATCTCGTTGTTGAGGATCACACCGCTCTGCGGCGCCAGCACCATCGAGCCGAAGGCGGTGTTGACCGTCGTCGTCACGGCCACCGCATTGCCGTCGGCGTCGATCACCGACAGGTGCGAGGTGCCGGCGTCGCGCGACGGCTCGGTGTCACCGTAAAAGTCGCGGCCGAAGGTCGTGCGCGTGCTGATGCTGTCGCGCACCGCCGTCGCGTAACGCAGCGACAGCAGGCGCGGCAACGGCACCGACACGAAGTCGGGATCACCGTAGACTTCCGCACGGTCGGCGAACGCGTGCTTCATGGCTTCCACTAGCAGGTGCAACATCGTCGGCGAATTGTGCCCCAGCGCAACGGGGTCGTCGCGCGCGATGATGTTGAGAATCTCCAGCAACGCGCCACCGCCGGAGCTGGGCGGCGGCATGGTGAGAACCTCATGGCCGCGATAACGACCGCGCAGCGGCGAGCGCGTCGTCGGCCGGTACTGCGCGAGGTCTTCGAGCGTGAGAATGCCGCCTGCCGCGCGAGTCGCATTGACGATGTCGGTAGCGACGGCGCCGCGATAAAACGCGTCCGGCCCCTGCTCGGCGATGATCTCCAACGTATGCGCCAGCGCCGGCTGCTGCAGCGGCTCACCGGCGGCGCGCGGCGAGCCGTCGGGATGCAGTAACACCGCGGCGAGCGCGGGGAAGGTTTGGATCGCGTCGCGATTGTGCGCGATCGATTCGGCCAGGTGCGCACCGATCGGAAAGCCGTCACGCGCCAGACGCACTGCCGGCGCGATCACGGTCGCAAACGGCAGCCGGCCGTAGCGATGGACGGCGTGCGTGAGACCGGCGACCTCGCCCGGCACCGCAATTGCCAATCCGCCACTGCGGCTCAACGCCGGATCCGCCTTGCCGTCACGGATGAACATGTCGCGCGTGGCCGCCGCCGGGGCGCGTTCGCGGTAGTCGAGCGCGACTCCACGTTGGGTACCTGGGAAATATGCGAGCAGAAACCCGCCTCCGCCGATGCCGCACGAGGTTGGATTCGTCACCCCGACCGCCAGCGCCGTCGCCGCCGCCGCATCAATCGCGTTGCCGCCTTTCTGCAGAATCTCGACCCCCGCCGCCGACGCCAGCGCGTGCTCCGACACCACCATCCCGTGCGTCCCCCACTCGGCAGCAGCGACTCCGTGAAGAACAGCGGAGAGACCTATCGCACAGACGCAGAGTCGCACCGAGGCAGAGATGCGGGTTGATGGACCGTTGCGCTTTTGCGCCTTCTGGTCTTGGCGTTCGATTGTCCGCTCGTCCCAACTCACGGCGGCGATATTTAGCGGAAAGCAGCGGAGACGCAAACGAGTGCTTCGATGACAGCGCCCAAGGCGACACCGTGACGCGTGACGCCATCGCTCAGGTGCGCTAGAGAAATGCGATGAAGATGATTCCGCCTCGGAGCAGACGACTCGTGCAGCGGATGAGTGGACGATTCGCTGCACTGGCCCTCGTCGCGCTCGCCGGGTGCTCGACCACCATTCCCGTCAAGGTCGAGTACGATCCGTCGGCGAGTTTCTCCACCTATCGCACCTACGATTGGCTGCCGACCGCCAAGGAGTCACCGGTGGTGCCGGAGGGACTAACCGAGATGGTTGATTGGCGGATTCGCACGGCGGTCGAGAATCAGTTGGCAGCGAAGGGCTACATCAAGCGTCCGGGCGGGGCCAATTTTCTCATCGGCTACCGCATCCGCGTACGCGAGACGACCGTGAAGACGTTTCAGGATTACTATTGGTATCGTCAGACCGGCGGTTCCGACAGTCCGCAAGACGCGTATGTGATCGGCTATCGAGAAGGCACGCTGTTCCTCGATATCGTCGATCCCGCCAGCAAGCGCATGATCTGGCGCGCCTACGCGAAGGCGGCGGTCAATCCGAATCAGCCGGAGAATCAAGGCGAGCGCGTCAATCAAGCCGTGCGCGAGATGTTGGCTCAGTTTCCGCCGCACTGAGGCTCACACTGAAGCGAAGCGCGGCGGCGAATGACGACAGAACCGGCAGCGCCTTCGCCGCCGGCTGTCGCTGCCCTAGTAGCCCGTTGAAAAGACAGGCTCGGCATCTCACGCACAGAACCCTCTCCCGCATTGCGAGCGGGAGCGGGCGAGGGTGAGGGTTC
>JBGOUW010000102.1:0-11785 GCA_041477755.1 Binatia bacterium | reverse complement strand
GCCGCCGAGCAGACGCGACTCGGCCGCACGGCAACCGCGCTGGCGCAACTCGATGTGCTCTGCTCGCTCGCCACCGTCGCCGAACGCCAGCGCTACTGCCGCCCCCAGCTGACTCGCGAGCCGGGCCTCGCCATCCGCGACGGACGCCATCCAGTGGTGGAGCTGATGGCGGGCCGCGGCGGCTTCGTGCCCAACGAGTGTGTGCTCGATCCCGAGACCCAGCAATTGTTGGTGATCACCGGACCGAACATGGCGGGCAAGTCGACCTACCTGCGCCAGGTCGCGCTGATCGTGCTGATGGCGCAAATGGGCAGCTTCGTGCCCGCGTCGGCGGCCACCGTTGGGATCGTCGATCGGCTGTTCACTCGTGTCGGTGCGTCGGACAACCTCGCCGGTGGCGAGTCGACCTTCATGGTCGAGATGAAGGAGACGGCGCACATCCTCAGCCACCTGACTGACCGCAGCCTGATCATTCTGGATGAGATCGGCCGTGGCACCAGCACGTTCGACGGCATCTCGATCGCGTGGGCGGTTGCGGAACACTTGCACGATAGCGCCGTCGGACGGCCGCTGGTGCTGTTCGCCACGCACTATCACGAGTTGACGGATCTGACGCGCACCAAAGCGCGGGTGAAGAACTTCTCCGTGGCGGTGCGTGAGTGGAAGGGAGAGATCGTCTTCCTCCGGCGCATTGTGGCGGGTCCGGCGAGTCAGAGCTACGGCATCCAAGTCGCCCAGCTCGCCGGTGTGCCGTCGCCGGTGATCGGCCGCGCGAAGGAGATTCTGCGCAACCTGGAGCAAGGCGAGCTCACCGACGCCGGTGTCCCACGGCTGGCCCAACATGACGGCGCGGCGGCGAACCAATTGCCACTATTCGGCGCGGTACGCTCACTGCCTGATCCGCTGCGCGAGGAGTTGGCAGTGATTGACGTCGACCGGCTGACGCCGTTGGAGGCGCTCACGCGGCTCAACGAGCTGGTGCGCCAGGCGCGCGGGCAACAGTGAGCCGAGCCACCGCACCGCCAGGAAGCGAAGTGAATCAGCCGTCCCCCTTTTCCGTGCTCGTCCGGGCTGGTATGCCTGACGGCACGCTATGATGCAGACGGAAACTGCGGCGGACGGCCAGGCGTCCGAACCGCTGGAAGGCCTCGGCCACTTCGCGGCCGACAGCGATTGGGGTCGCCAAGCAAAGGACTATCTCCGGCGTGCGCAAGAGCTGCTCCGGCAGCGCCATCTTGCGGGCGCCAGCGGACGCGAGATCGTGCGCGGCTATACCCGCGTGATTGATCATCTGATCCGCGCCCTGTTCGATGCCGCCGACGCCGTCTACGCCAGCCGCTACCATGTGTTGGATCAACACTGCACGGTCGTGGCACAGGGTGGCTACGGCCGCGCTGAGTTGAACCCGTGCTCCGACATCGATCTGCTTTTCCTTTATCCCCGGAAGCGCGACCCGTACGTCGAGACCGTCGCCGAGAAGATTCTGTACACGCTCTGGGACACCGGCCTCACCGTTGGCCACGCGACCCGCAATGTGACCGAGTGCGTGCGCTTGGCGGCCACCGACTTCAAGGTGAAAACCGCGCTGCTCGATGCGCGCTACATTGGCGGAGACGGAAAGCTGTACGCCGAGTTCGCCAGCGCCATGGAGGCGCAAGTCCTCAAGCGCAACGCGGCCCGCTTCTACAAGGACAAACTGCAGGAAAACGAGGAGCGCCACCAGCGCTACGGCGATTCGGTTTACGTCCTCGAACCCCAACTGAAGGAAGGCGAAGGCGGCCTGCGTGATCTCCACACCGCGATGTGGCTGGCCAAGGTGAAGTACAAGACCAACGAAGTCGCCGAGCTGGTTCACAAGGGCGTTATCAATGACCGCGAGCGCGCCGAGCTGGAAGCCGCGCGCGATTTCCTGTGGCGCGTGCGCAATGCGCTGCACTTCCTCTCCGGCCAGCACCAGGATCAGCTCACCTTCGAGTATCAGGAACGCATCGCAGCGGAGTTCGAGTACCACGACACCGACGGGCTCCAGGGGGTCGAGCGCTTCATGCGCGACTACTACCTGCACGCGGCTGCGGTGAATCGTTTTGCCGACGAAATCATCGAGCGTTGCACCGCGCGGCCGCGCGTGTCGAATCTGATCGGTCGCTACACCGGCCGAGAGATCCGGCCGGGGGTGCGCATCATGTCGAGCGAGTTGGCGGTGGGCGATCCCACCCTGTTTCGGACGCAACCGGTCGAACTGATCCGCGTATTCTCCGACGCGCAGCGCCATGGCGTGCCGCTGTCGCATGTCACCAAGCGCCACATCCGTGCGCACGCCGAGCTAGTCGACGCCACCGTCCGTACCGATCCGATCGCCATCGACGCGTTCCTCCAGGTTCTGGGCTGGAAGTTTGATGTATACGAGACGCTCTTCGAGATGCACCGGCTCGGCGTACTCGGCGCGTTCTTGCCCGAGTTCGGTGCGCTGCTCTGCCTGGCGCAACATGACGTCTACCACATCTATACCGTCGACCATCACTCGCTGATGGGCGTGCGCGAGATGGAGCGCCTGCGCGACGGCTACTACAAGACCAGCGTGCCGCTGCTCACCGAAGTGATGCGCGACATCGACAAGGTCGAGATCCTGTTCCTGGCTATGCTGTTCCACGACGCCGGCAAGGGGCAGGGCGGCGGTCACTCCGAGAAGGGCGCCACCATGGTGCCGCGCATTGCCAAACGCCTGCGTCTCAACGACGACGACGCGCGCCAGCTCGAGTTTCTCGTGCTCCATCACCTGACCATGTCGCACCTTGCGCAACGGCGCGACGTTGGTGACGAGCAGCTGGTCATTGAGTTCGCCCGCACCGTTGGCTCGGCCGACAACCTCAAGAAGCTCTACCTGCTGACCTTTGCCGACATGAAGGCGGTTGGCCCCAAGGTGTGGAGCAACTGGCAAGACATGTTGCTCGCCGAGCTGTACCTCAACACGCTCAACGTGTTCGAGCGCGGCGTCTTCGTCCAGTCGGATCACGCCGAGCGGGTGGCTCGCATCCGCCGGCGCGTGGTTGCGGCGGCCGACGAAGCGCACCGCGAGCGCACCGAGCAGTTTCTGGCCGACATGCCGGACCGTTACTTCTTGCAGACCCCCGAGGAGGACATTCCGCATCACATTACCTTGGTGGGGCATCTGCGCGAAGAACCCTTGGTGACTGCGGTCCAACACTTCCCCGAGCGCGAGTTCAGCGAGTTCACGGTGGTCACCAGCGATCGGCCGGGGCTGTTCTCGAAGATCACCGGCGTGTTGACTGCGCACGGGATGAACATCCTGGGTGCCCGGATCACTACCAGCCGCGGCGGGATCGCGCTCGACGTGTTCCGTGTGTCGCACGCCGCCAGTGCGGAGATGGCGCAAGACGTCGAGCGCTGGGAGCGCATCCAGGTCACCCTCGGCCGCGTGCTGCAGGGCGAGCTCGATGTGGAGCAACTGGTCGCGCAGTCGCGCCGACCGTCGTCGCTGACCAAGAAGTTCGTGCCGCGGGTATCGAGCAACGTGATGATCGACAACAGCGTGTCGGCTCACTACACCGTGCTCGACGTTTTCACGCAGGACCATGTCGGCGTGCTGTTCTCGATCACGAACTGCCTGTTCCATCTCGGGCTGTCGATTCACTTGGCGAAGATCACCACCAACGTCGATCAGGTGCTCGATGTGTTCTACGTGAGTGAAAACGGCCACAAGGTCGAGGATGACCTGCGGCTCGCCGCGATTCGCGCCGAGTTGCTCCGGCGCCTGCAGGAAGGCGTGCCGGCCGCGGCGTAGCCATGGGCGCGCGCGCGACCGGGCGGGACATCGATCGCACTATTGACGAGTTCGTCGCCCATCTCGCGGCCGAGCGCGGCTTGTCCCGCAACACGCTCACCGCGTACGGCAGCGATCTCGCCCGACTCGCCGAAGATCTCGAACGCCAGCGCATCACCGAAGTCGCCGCCATACGTCCGGCGCACCTGATCAAGTTTCTGGAAGCCCTGGCGCGGCGCGGCCTGGCGGCGCGCAGCCGTGCGCGCACGCTGGCCGCGGTGCGGATGTTCTTCGCCTATCTGCTGCGTGAACACGTGGTGGCGATCAACCCAACACAGGACCTGCACCTGCCCCGGCTGGGTCAGCGCCTGCCACGTTCGGTATCGCAGCGTGAGATCGAACGGTTGATCGAGGCGCCGGCGCCGCCGCGACAATCAGTCAGCGCGGCTACCGCTGCGCGCGCCGCACGCGATGTGGCGATGGTGGAGCTGGTGTATGCGACGGGCCTGCGCGTGTCCGAGGTCGTGTCGCTGAAAGTAAACCAAGTGAATTTGGAAGCGGGCTACCTCACCGTGATCGGCAAGGGGCGCAAAGAGCGCGCGGTACCGGTGGGACACTATGCATGCGAGCGCCTGCGCACCTACCTCGCGGAGACGCGGCCGGTGCTGCTGCGCAACCGTAGTAGTCCGTACCTGTTCGTCACGCGCGCGGCGAAGTCGATGACGCGGCAAGCCTTTGGCCGCTTGCTGCGCAAGCGGGTGCAGCGCGCGGGTATCGCCACCAAGGTCAGCCCGCACACGCTGCGGCATGCGTTTGCGACGCACTTGGTCGACCACGGCGCCGACTTGCGCGCGGTGCAAATGATGCTCGGCCACGCCGACATTGCCACCACGCAGGTCTACACCCATGTCGCCCGTGAGCGGCTGCGCGAGGTCCACCGCAAGTTCCATCCGCGCGGGTGAGCGTCTCTAACCTGTCAGAGCACCCCGCGGCGAAGGCGGCGCGGAAGCCCCCCGCCGCGAATTTTCTTGGTTGACAGACTGTCCGAACGCAGTCTAGACAAGTACTGCGCCTTCTCGCGCGGCTAACAGGAAGAAAAGAGGATTGAACATGCGGGCGCTACCTCGGGTGCCACTGGTGATTGTCGGTTTGGTTTTCGGCCTTGCGCGCGCCGGCGGGGCAGTCGTGCTGCCGCACGCAAACACTTTGGCGGACCTCTGCCCGGGTACGCCAAACCCGTGCGTGGTGAGCGGCAAGTTCGCGGTTGCGAACGGCGTCGCGTTCAATGCGTTCGGCCGGGAGATGCATTTCACTTCCAAGGCGGCGCTCGTCGGCGATCCCGGGGCTTTGTTCGACATTGGCAACGCGGCTGCAGTGACGCTCGATAAAGGTTCCGTGCTCAGTTCCAACGCCAAGGGCGCTGACGCCGGTCGCGTCAGGGTGTTTGGCAACGGCGTATGCACGATCGCCGGTAAAGTGATCGCCAGCGCGACGGCGGATGCACTGGCCGGATTAGGCGGCGACGGGGGGTCGGTAGTGATCTGGTGTAGTAACGGGATAAGCTTGGCGAGTTCCGCCGCCGTCGAGGCCAAGGGCGCCGGCTTTGTGAAGCATGGCGTGGCTAGCTCCGGGGCGGGCGGAGCGATTTCTCTCAACGCCTTCACCGGCGCTTTCAGTGCGAGCAAGGGCGCGAAGGTAAACGCGCAGGGCAAGGGGGCCGCGGGCGGATCTGTGGGCATTGCGAGCCAGGCCGCCTGCACCGGGCTATCGGCGCCAATCCAAGTCGACGCCGGAGTTCTCCACATCCCCAAGAGCCCAACGGTTGGTGGTGATGGCGGATTCGTCACCCTCAGCTGCGGCGGCGATGTCTCGTTGACCAAAGACGCGAAGATTATCACCGGAACCGTCAAGACGGCGCACTATGGTGCAGTTGTGATCGACGCCGGCGGCAGTCTGCAACTCGACGAAGGCATGAAGGTGCAAGCCGATGGTGGCGGGTTCGGCCCCTTCGGCGTCGGTGTCCCGATCGACATCAGTGCAACCAACACGTGTACTATCGGCGGTAAGTTGCAGTCCGACAGTCAGGGTGCGGCGGGCGGCAGCGTTCAAATTACTTGCGCTGGATTGACTCTCGGACCCAAGAGCACGGTGGAAGCGAACGGCAAAGGGGACTCTGCGGGTAACCTGTTCGTCGATACCACTGGCGCGACCACTGGACGGCCGCCAGCGAATTGCACCCTCAGTGGGAAGATCACGCTGAAGTCCAGCGCCCAGCCACTGGGGTTTGGCGCCTCTGCGCCCGGCACCGGTGGCAGCGCGAAACTCGCGTGCGGCACCACGCTCACCATCAACACCGGCGCCGCGATTGATGTGTCCGGGTCGGGCGGCGACGCGTACGGCACTGGCAGCGATGCCGGGGACATGGATCTGCGGGCGCCTGGAGCGGTGTTCATTGGCGGCAAGCTGACCGCGAAGGGCACCGGAACCGGCGGCGCGGTCACCGTCGTGGGGCTCGGGATCACCGTGACGAGCGACAGCGGCATCGATACCGCCGGGGCATCGGGCGGTGCCGTCTTGCTGGACTCACAGCAACCGAACGGCTCCGTCGGTGGCGACATTGTGATCGGCAAGACCGTTTCAGCCAAGGGCAGCGGCGGTGGGTCGTTCGGCAGCGTTGGCGGTGTGGTCGCAGTCGAGGGTTGTAGCGTCACGATCGAAGACAAGGGCAGTGTAATCTCGGATGGCACCCTAGGTGGGCAGAACGCGATCACCGCCCACAAGAATCTCGTCGTCGCGGGCAAGATTTCCGCCCACTCCTTGGATGCGACGAACGGGGACGGCGGTAACGCCCTGCTCTACCGAAGCAGTGTGACGATCGCCGATCCGACACACATCGTCCCGGCCACGACGCCAACGCAAGACCTCAGCCTCATGGCTTGTCCGTAGATTCACAGGGACCGAACGATTCTCGCGTCGCCACGCGAAGGCGACGCTGGCAGTGACCGCTAGTGACGTGCCGGCCGATGCGGTAGGGTTCGCGCGTCTCTCGCAGGTTTGACTTGCGACCGAAGCCAACGCTAAACCGCCGGGCAACTCGAACCAATCGCGACGGGACGCTGCCCGATGGGGTGGTGCTTACGTCACGCGGAGAAACGGGTGGGCCTGTCTTCGGAATCCGACCGTGACCAGTCTGGAGTGAGCCGCGCTTCTGCCCCATTGCCGTTTCTCGGGCGCCGTGAAGAGCTGGCGTGGTTGCAGCAGCGGCTTGCGCACGCCAGCGCCGGGACCCCGCAGGTCGTCTTGATCTCCGGCGAGCCGGGTATCGGCAAGACCCGTTTCGTCCAGCACGCGCAAGCCCTGGCGGCTCCGGATGGTGTGCAGTTCTACTACGGCCGCTGCTACGAAGAGTTGGCGCTTCCATATGTACCCTTCGTAGAGGGCGTGCTGTCTCATTTGCCCGAGGTGTTGGGCGATTTGGATCGCGCGCTGGGACCGGACGCCGAGGTCATTCGCAGATTGGTCGATCGCGACGCGACGACGGCCGGCGCGACCTCTTCGGTGGCACCGCCGACTGAGCACGACAAGCAGCAGCTGTTCTCCGCGGTCGCGCGCGCCGTGCTGACGGTGGCGCGCGCCGGCCCGACGGTGCTGGTGCTCGATGATCTCCACTGGGCCGATCGGCCCTCGCTCGATCTCCTCAGCCATGTCGTCCTTTCAGTCGCCGATGCCGCGGCGCGGGAAGCGGTGCCGCTGATGATCCTCGGCGCGCACCGGCCGGTCAATCCGGCCGCGCACCTGACCGGGGTGCTCGCGAGTCTGCAGCGGGAACAGGCTTGCCACACTTTGGTGCTACCCGGGTTCGACGAACCGGAGCTCGCCGAGCTGATTCACGCGCTCCATCTCGGGCGGCCGGCGGCCCAGTTCGTCACGACCGTGGCCGAGGCGACGCAAGGCAATCCGTTGTTCGCGCAAGCCGCGATCCGTCACCTCGTGCAACAGGGCGCGCTGTGCGAGCGCGGCGGTGAGTTGGTGACTGCGGTGGCCGCGTCGGAGCTGCACTTTCCAGAACACGTCACCGGTGCGATCGCCGCTCACATTCAAGGACTCAGCGATCGCTGCCGCCACGCGTTGACAGTCGCCGCTTTCCTCGCCAGCGGCTTCACGGTCGAGTGGCTGCGCGCGCTCAGCGGCCTCGACGATGGCGAGGTCCGCGACGTCATCGAGGAGGCTCAGCTCCACGGGCTGGTGCGCGCAGAGGGCGTACGCCTCCAGTTCGCGCATCCATTGATTCAGCACGTGTTCAGTCGCGAGCCGAGCGCCGCGCAGCGCCAAGTGATCCACGAGCAAGTCGCCCACGTCCTCGAATCCACTCGTGACGGCGGCGGCGATGCATACGTATTCGAGATCGCGCATCATCTCATCGCCGCCGGCGCGGCGGCTGAGGCGCCGAAGGTGGTCGCGCACGCGCGCCGTGCCGGCGATCGCGCCTTTGCCACGTACGCGTGGGGCAACGCTGCGCGCTACTATCAAGCGGCGCTGGCCGCCGCCGAATTGATTGAGCACTTCTCGCTGGCTGAGCGCGCTGAGTTGCACTATCGCACCGCTTACAGCGACCATCGCGATCGCAATCCCGATCTGTGCCTCGCTCACTACGATCGAGCGATCGCGTTCTATCGGGCCGTCGGTGATGTGCGCGGTGTGGCGCAGACCTTCGCCGACCGGACGAGGGCACAGTTCGAATTGATCCCGGTGGCGTACGGCACGCTGATCGACGTACAGCCGTTGGAGCAGGCCCTCGAAGCACTCGGTGAATCCGAACCAGTGTTGCGCGGGCGCATCTGGTCAACACTCGCCGATGTGTACTGGACGGCGCGACAACCGGCTAAGGCCCGCGAGCTATCGGAGCGCGCGCTCGCCATCGGGCGGGCGATCCCCGATGCGCAGCTCTGTGGCTATGCTCGTCAGGCGCTCGGACTCGCCCACATGCAAACTCTTCAGTTGCACGTGTCACTCGACTACTACGAGCAGGCGCTGCTCGATACCCGAGCCGCCAACGACATGTGGCTGGAAGCCAACGCCCGATCTCGCGTGCCGTTGCTGCTGACCTGGTTGGGCCGATTGGACGAAGCCCAAGCACGGGCCGCAGATGCCAACGGGTTCAGCCGTAAGATCCAGGACTGGACCGGTTGCTCTCTCGCCGCCACTTCCCTGTCGAGTGTGGCGCTGGCGCGCGGCGCATTCGACGACGTCGAAACCTACGCGGCGCACGCGATGCTGATGCTGGAGCGGTCGCACTACCCGTGGGGTGGCTTGCTCTTCCTCCCGGCACTCGCAGGCGCCCGGGCGCTGCGGGCCGAATGGGATGCCGCGGCGGATGCCATCGACATTCTGGTCGAGCCCGGCCGCGTGTTTCCCGACCCCGGCGCCTCGGTGCAATTCATTGCGTGGATCTATCGGCAGCTCTTGGCGCTCTACGCACATCGTTTGACCGATGCGGACGCCACCAGCTTCGCTCGCACGGTCGTGGATCTGTTGCGGGACGCTGCTCCGGATATCAACACGATCGTCTGCCTGTGCGCGGTCGTGGAGGTGGCTGACGCAGTCAACACACCGAGCTTCGTGGAACCGATCGAAGGCATCTTACGCGCTGCCGCTGAGAGTGGCGCCCTCTTCTGCAACGGTTGGCCGTTTCTCATTCCGCGCCTGTGCGGCGTCGCTGCGGCGTTGCACCGGAAGTGGGAGGATGCCGAGGTGTACTTTCGGCTCGCGCTGCAGGCTGCCACCGCTGCCAATGCCCAGCCGGAACTGGGCCGCGCGTGCCTGGACTACGCTCGTATGCTGGCCGCGCGCGGCGCTGACGAAGACCGCCCGCGAGCAAGCGAGTTGCTGCATCACGCCGCGTCGATCTTTGCCGACCGGGAGATGGTCCCCTTCAGCCAGCGCGCCAGCGACCTGGCGGCCGCGCTGCACACGTCACTGCCGCCTCCCACGCCGCCCCGCGACTTCGACGAACTGACCAAGCGCGAGATCGACGTGTTGGCGCGACTGAGCCACGACCGCAGCGACGATGAAATCGCCGGGGAGATGTTGCTGAGCCCCGCATCGGTGGCGATCCGGGTGCGCAGCATCTTGCAGAAGACCGGCTCTGTTGACCGAGCCGCTGCGGCCGCGTACGCACGCAGTCGTGGCTTGGCAACGCCGATTCACAAACCGGCGGCCGCGACCGAGCCGGCGTACCACCCCCTGCCGTCGACGCAGCCGCGCGTGATCATGTTCACCGACATGGAGGACTACACGCCGCTGATTCAGCGGCTGGGTGATCACAAAGCCCAAGCCGTCATGCGCACGCACAACGGCATTATTCGCGAGTGCCTGGCGAAGCACGGTGGCGAGGAGATCAAGCACACCGGCGACGGAGTCAACGCGTGGTTTCAGTCGGCGCGCACGGCGCTGGCCTGTGCGATCGCCATCCAGAGCGACTTTGCGGCGTACAACGACGCGCAGCCGCAGCACGCGATTCGCGTGCGCATCGGGTTGAACGCCGGCAACCCCATCGCCGAAGAGGGACAACTATACGGCGCGTCGGTCAACGCTGCGGCGCGCATCTGCGCCGGCGCTGAGGCCGGGCAGATCCTCGTCTCCGACGTCGTGCGGCAGCTCGTGGGCGAGACGCGATTCACCTTTCGGGATTGTGGCCGCGTCGCGCTCAAGGGCTTCTCCGATCGCTTTCAGCTCTACGCCGTTACCTGGGAGGTATGAGCGTGTCCCGAGCCCCCCCAATGCGGCGCACCGCGTCCGCCGACCATCACCGACCGCATTGCGATCGGGGACCTAGACCACACGACCGAACAGATCATTGTGCGGCGTGAGAATCCGATGGAAAGGAAATCACGATGCCCACAACAATGCCCGAATCGATTCAGAAGGGTCCGTTCTTGACCAACCTCGACAATATTCTGAACAATCCAACCACCCGTGAGCAGGTTCGCGTCGACTTGCAAGACTGGCTCACGAAACCGCCGGACAACAAGGCATTCGCCGATCTTGCGGTGACGCGCAAGGTGTTCACGGATCAGAAGGATCAAATGGGAGGGATGACGGCCGCAGCGGCGAGAGACCATTTGCTGAAAGACTGGTTGGCGCCGGCTACATTCTGGCCGAGCGTGCAGAACACCGCAGAGATTCTGGCGCAGGCTCTCCTGCACGCAATCCAAATGATCAAGGAGAACGGCGGTCTGCCGATCGGCTGCCTCTGGTCGTGTCATGGAACCGCCGAGCACGTCGACGTAGCCGTAGGAGTCAACGGCCAGCAGATCGCTTTCATCATCCACACCAACCAGCCGCCAGAACAGCCGGCCGGAAGCCAACCCCAGGATACCGGCCTCACGCTGCCGAAACCGAGTCTAATCATGGTGCGGAATGCTCGAGCCGCGGGGGAACGGGGTGTTCGGATAGTACCGATCGATCAACGGATGAGGGAGTGATCCGCTGGACCACGTTTCCTTGAGTTCGCTAAATCCACTCCACTGACCGAGCGGCTCGCCCCGCGCTGCTGTACGAGGTGAGCCGCTCGTTTCCGTCCACTTCTCGACCTCGATCAACTGATACCGTTCGCGATTACGCGCACCAAGGAACTCCTGCACGCGAAGAGCAGCGCCGTCAGGATGCTCGCCGAGGCGAGGCAGGAGTTCCTTTTCCCTACACCCCCCTCGCGCCGTGGATTGAGTTGGAGCGCGGTTTCGTGCTTCAGTCGCTGCCGAATCATGGGCAATGGTCCTCCAAGCAGGGCTGCGATGAAGCTGACGGACCGCCGCCTCCTCGCGCTCGAACTCGGCCGCGCGTTCGCAGAACGACTCGATATCGATGATTTGATTCCGTTCGTCATCGCCAAGTGCCGCGAAGTGCTGGCCGCCGAGAGCGCAGCGGTGTTGCTGATCGATCCCGAACGGAACGAGTTTTTCTTTCCTTGTGCGGTGGACGAAGACCCCGATGTGGCGGCCCGGT
>JBGOUW010000427.1:0-4447 GCA_041477755.1 Binatia bacterium | reverse complement strand
TGGCATTTACATGTACCATATACTCGTGGTTGCCGCCTTGGCCGTCGCGCTCCGGCAGCCGCTGGCCCAGTGGAATCCAGTCGTGTCCCTGGCGGTTTTCTATGCGCTCGCGACCGTCGGCACGATCGCCGTGAGCGCGCTCTCTCGAAGCACCGTTCTTGAAGCTCAAGATTCTTTTCGAGCATGACGCCACACGTGCCGAACCCAGCACAAAGCGGATCGAGGCCTGCTGAGGAAGGCGCTCAAGGACTGCTGGAAAAGAACGCACAAGACATCAGAGGCGGCGCCGGACAGAAACTCAGTGACGATGATGACAACGGAGTCGGCCAGCAGGAGATCCATCGACAAAAGGGCGATGACGTTGCGACGCAAGGTCGCTGGCGCCGGACGGCCAATCGGCGCCAACACCACCGCGGCGGCGGTTGCAACTCGCGGCTCGCCCGGCCATGCTCCTGTGCATGCCGCAGAACGCGCCGCAGCGCGCCGTACTCGTCGGGGTGCAGCTGCCCGGGGTTACCGATGCCGAGCAGGCCTCCTCGCTGGCCGAACTGGGACGCCTGGCAAAGACGCTCGGGCTCGCCGTGATCGCCCGCGTCACCCAGAAGCGCTCATCGCTCGCCACTGCGGCTGTGGTTGGCGAGGGTAAGCTCAAGGAGCTTGCCCGCCTCACCGGCGGCAGCGGTGTTGTGCCCTCCGGTGTTCCCGCCCATCGCGCGCGTACCGCTGAGTCCGAGTCCGCCGACGCCGACGACGCGGATGAGGTAGACGATGCGGGCGAAGCGCCGGTGGCTGACCAGTTGGCCAGCGTCGTGCTCGTCGACCACGACATCGCGCCGTCACAAGCACGCAATCTCGAACGCGCCACCGGCGCCGAGGTGCTCGACCGCACTGCCGTGATTCTGGCCATCTTCCAGCGCCACGCCCGCAGCCGCGAAGCAGTGTTGCAGGTGGAGATCGCGCGCCTGGCCTACATGGCGCCGCGGCTGCGCGAGAGCGGCGCCGGCAAGGACCGGCAGGGCGGCGGCATCGGCGGCAAGGGCGCGGGCGAGTCGCACCTGGAACTCGACCGCCGCAAGGTGCGTGATCGCATCGCCGAGTTGCGCCGCGAGCTTGCCGCCATCGAGAAGGACGCGGCCACGCGTCGTCGTCGCCGCGCCGCGCAACCGACAGTGGCCATCGTCGGCTACACCAACGCCGGCAAGTCGTCCTTGATGCGCGCGCTCACCGGTAGCCAGCTGCTCGTCGCCGATCAACTTTTCGCGACCCTCGACACTACCGTGCGCGCGCTGCAACCGGAGACCAAGCCGCGCATTTTGGTCAGCGACACGGTTGGGTTCATCAAGAAGCTGCCGCATGACCTGGTCGCGTCGTTCCGTTCGACGCTGGAAGAGGCGCGCGAGGCGGCGCTGCTGATACAGGTAGTCGACGCCGCGGACCCGGCCTTCCCGGCGCAGATCGAGGTGACCGCGCAAGTGCTGACCGAAATCGATGCCGCCGATGCGCCGCGCCTCCTGGTGCTCAACAAGATTGACAAGCTGGAGGAAGAGCGGCGCGCCGCGCTGGCTCAGGCGTATCCGCACGCGCTGCTGCTGTCGGCGAAGTCGACCGCCGATGTCGCCGGGCTGCGCGAGCGCATCGTGGAATTTTTCGAACGCGAGATGGTCGAAGACGAGATCCTGGTGCCCTACGCGCGGCAGCGAGTGGTGAGCGACATCCACGCGAGCTGCCGCGTGCTCGCCGAGGCCTACGATCAGGAAGGCACGCGACTGCGAGTGCGGGCGCGCCCCGAAGTGATGGCGCGCCTGCGCGCCGCGCTGTGAGCCGCGAACCCGGCGCCGTCTCTTACGGTACCGTCTCTTATGGCACTTGCCACCACTCGCGGGTGTACTCGACGACCATGTTGTCGTCGGTGACCAGCGGCAGGGTCTGCGTGCGGGCGAGGATATCCGCGCAGCTCTCGAACCAATTGTCGCCGCTCCGGTCCGGATCTTCGAGCCGAAGCACCTGCTGCAAGCGCTCCACATCTGCGGCGCGCGCGAGGTCGAACACCGGCGTGCCGTCGATCTTGTACTCCGTCAGCACGGCCTGCCAGCGTTCGCGGTTGATCTGCAGGGGCGCATCGCTGACGGCCATGAAGTTGACGATGCGGAAACCGTTCGGGAAGATCGTGCAGGCGGTTTTCTGCACATGCGGCGAGCTGGTCGTGTTGTAGTAGAAGAGCCCGCCCGGCTTGAGGTGCGCGCGCACCAGTTGCAGGAACTCCACCGAGAGCAGCTCGGTCGCATGCGCGCGCCAGTGATAGGTCATGTTGAATACCACCGCATCGAAGCGCTGCTCCGGATGCGCCATCAGCCAGCGGCGGCCGTCGTCGATGACGATGTCGACCTTCGGGTTCGCCAGCAGGCTGCTCACCTCCGCATGATCGCGGATCAGGCTGACGTACCCGGGGTTGATCTCCACTACGGTGAGCCGCTCGACGCGCGGATTGTTGGCGACGACTTGCGCCCACGATCCGGTTCCGAGGCCGATCATCAGCACTTCGCGCGGCGCCGGGTGAAGGGCGGCCAATGCGTAAGCCCGAATGATCAGGTTGCGATCGTTCGTCACCAGATCGGTGTTGAACCCACCATCGTATAAGCCGCCGCCGAAGACGGTGCCGTTCTCCGCCACGCTGATGACCCCACTGCGATTCTCCGACACCTGCGCGAGGCGGGCATTGGGAGCGTAGCGCGTCTTGAACAGGAGCTTTTCATAGAGCTGGTCGAACAGCGCCGGTGCCGCGCCCACCAACGTCGCGCTGACGCCCGCGATCGCCAGACTCCACCGCAACGCCGAGCACGCGTCGAGACGCGACGCGAGCAAAAGCAACGCAGCCGAGCCGACGCCCACCAGCGCGATCATCAGCGACGCGTGCGCGAGCGACAAACGATCGAGTAGGACAAAGCCGGTGAGCAGCGAGCCGCTAGCCGAGCCGACAATGTTCGCGAGGTAGACGTAGGACAGACGCTGTCCAACGCGATCGGTCGGCCGGATCCCGAAATGGCTGACGAGCGGCAGCACCGTGCCGAGCAATCCGGCGACGACGGCCACTGCGGGAAGCGTCCAGACGAAGGGCCCGCGTTGAACCGTCCACGCGATAAACGGCACGAGCAGAAAACCGAGCCCATTCGCGACCAGTATCAGCAGCGCCGGCACGCGGAATTGGGCCGAGTCGGCGCGCGCGGTTCGCTCGCTGCAGTAGGCACCGACGGCCAACGATCCGACGGCAAGGCCGAGCAGATAGAAGGCGAGCACGACGCCGAAGCTGGGCGCGCTGCCGCCGGTGACGAAGCCGTAGATGCGAAACCACAGAATCTCCCACGACAGTGCGACGTAGCCGCTGAGTGCGGCCGTGGCTAGCGCCAGTGCGAAACTCACGATGCCCTCCGGGCGACGAGATACGCGATCAGCACGCTGCCGCCGACGAGCGCGTTGGTGCCCGCGGCGACGACGACCGTTCCGCTCTGACCGAACTGTCCGAGGAGGTAGACGGCGGTGACGAATGACGCGATCGCCGAGCCCAGCGTATTGACGAAGTACAGCATGCCCACCGAGCGCCCAACATTGCGCAGGCGACGCACCGCGTGCGCGGTCAGCAGCGGCAGCGTCGCGCCCATGAGGCCGGTCGGGATGAGGAGCAGCAGGAAGCTCGCCGCGAAGGTTGCGGGTCGCGACGCGCCCGCCGTGAAACTTCCGATCCAGCGAAACAGCGGCAGCGAGCAGAGCCCGAAGATTCCGATCGCGATCTCGATCATCGCGAACCACACCACCGGTTGCCGCCGCGGGTTGGTGGAGAGTGCGCCGCCGGCCAGGCTGCCCAACCCCAGCCCCAGCATGAAGGCGGTGACCACGATGGTGGTGGACTGAATGTCGACGCCATAGATGGCGCACAGGCTGCGTTGCCACACGACCTGATAGGTCAGCGCGGCAAAGCCCGAGAGCACGAACACCGCGCAAAGCAGCGAGAGCGGGAGAGTGGCCTCGACGTGTTCCACGCCGCGCGGGGCGAGCCGCGGTTCGCTTCGAGCGGTGGGCAATGCAGCCTACGATTCGCGGTCGGTTGGCGGCACGGTGGAAAAGTCCGGGCTGCGCTTTGCAAAGAAGGCCGACACCGCCTCGAGATTCTCGGGCGAGCCGACGCGATGGGTGAAGGCCTCATCTTCGCGCTGGCGCGCGGCCGCCACTTGATCCTGGCGCGTGGCGAGCAGGAGTCGTTTCGTCCAGCGCAGCGACCCCAGCGGCTTCATCGCCAGACGGCGCGCGCGATCGAGGGCGGCGGGGAGCAGCGCGTCGGGTTCGCAAAGCTGCGTGGCGATCCCGAGCTCGACCGCTCGATCGGCGGAGATGAAGTCGGAGTCGAACAGCAGGTCGATCGCCTTGCGGTAGCCGATCAGCGCCGGCAGGAGGT
>JBGOUW010000271.1:0-6903 GCA_041477755.1 Binatia bacterium | reverse complement strand
CGAGGCCGCCGCCTATGCTCGCGATCGCGGCGGCCGTTGCCGGCTGCACTTGACCGTGTCGCCGCAACATCGTGAGGGATTCCTGCAACTGCTCGAACGGATCGCACCCGTCTACGAGCGCGCTCACAACGTCCGCTTCGAGGTCGACTTCTCAGCGCAGAAGGACTCCACTGATACGATCGCGGTGGAGATCGACGGCCGCCCATTTCGCACGATCGATGGCCAGCTCCTGTTTCGCCCGGGCGGCCATGGTGCACTGATCCAGAATCTCAACGACCTGCACGGCGACGTGGTCTTCATCAAGAACATCGACAATGTCGTGCCCGAGCATCTCAAGGCCGACACGATCCACTGGAAGCAGGTGCTCGGTGGCTACCTGGTAATGATTCAGCAGCGCATCTTCGCGCAGCGTGCCGCCTTGGCGGCCGAAGAAGAAGCAGAGACGAAGCGCGATGTGCTCGACACGGCGTTGCGTTTAGTGCGGGAGCTGCACACGGACGTGCCGACTGCTCTCGCAGCCAGCGGCGGGGAGGCGTTGCGCACCTTCCTGATTGAGCAACTCGACCGCCCGCTGCGGGTGTGCGGCATGGTGCGCAACACCGGCGAACCCGGCGGCGGCCCATTTTGGGTGCGCGACAAGCGCGGGCATGCCAGCGTGCAGATTGTCGAGAGCGCGCAGGTTGACCCCAACTCCCGCGAACAACAGGCGATCTTCAGCGCGTCGACCTACTTCAATCCCGTCGACCTGGTGTGCGGCGTGCGCGACTGGCAGGGGCGGCCGTTCGACCTCACGCATTACGTCGACAGTGATGCCGTGTTCATCGCGCGCAAGTCGCAAGATGGACGCGAGCTCAAAGCGTTGGAGCTGCCAGGATTGTGGAACGGGGCGATGGCCGAGTGGACGACGATCTTCGTCGAGGTTCCGATCACTACCTTCAACCCGGTCAAAAAAGTGAATGACCTTTTGCGCTCCCAGCATCAGCCGGTCTAAACAGCCTGTTGAAAAAGTGAGGCGCCCCCTTCGACCCTTCGACTGGGCTCAGGGCAGGCTCGGCTCAGGACAGGCTTCGAGACGGCGCTGCGCGCCCTCCTCAGAGCGAGCGGGAAAGTGTTGTGGCAGAAGGGGAGAACCGCTCATGCTGAGGAGCGCCGACAGGCGCGTCTCGAAGCATGTGTGGTTGTTCAACGGGCTGCTAAGAGGATAGGAGACGCCTGGTTGACGAGGAGCTTGGTATGAAGGGCATTGTTCTCGCCGGAGGATCCGGCACTCGGCTGTACCCGCTGACCAAGGCGGTGAGCAAACAACTCATTCCGATCTACGACAAGCCGATGGTGTACTACCCGCTCTCGACGCTGATGCTGGCGGGGATTCGCGAGATCTTGGTGATCACGACGCCGCACGAGCAAGAGGGTTTCCGTCGACTGCTCGGCGACGGCGCGGAGTGGGGCCTGCGGATCGAATATGCCGCGCAAGCTCGCCCCGACGGCATCGCGCAGGCGTTTGTGATTGGCCGCGAGTTCATTGGTAGTTCGTCCGTAGCGCTCGCGCTGGGTGACAACATTTTCTATGGCCACGGCTTTCCGGACTTCCTGCGGCGCGCGGCGGAGCGCACCAGCGGTGCGACCGTCTTCGGCTACTGGGTGCGCGACCCGGAGCGCTACGGCGTGGTCGAGTTCGACGCCCAAGGCCGCGCCGTCGGGTTGGAAGAGAAACCGAAGGCGCCGCGTTCCGCGTACGCGGTGACGGGGCTGTACTTCTATGACAACCACGTCGTCGAGATCGCCAGTTCGTTAGCGCCATCGGCGCGCGGCGAGTTGGAGATCACCGACGTCAACATCGCCTATCTCAAGGCCGGCACGCTGCACGTCGAGAAGCTCGGCCGCGGCATCGCCTGGCTCGACACCGGCACGCATGAAGCGTTGCTGCAGGCGTCGAACTTCATTCAAGCGATCGAGGAACGCCAAGGGCTCAAGGTCGCGTGCGTCGAGGAGATCGCGTACCGCATGGGGTACATCAGCGCGGCCGACGTGACGCGTATCGCCAAGACCATGGAGCGCACGGCGTATGGTCAATACTTGCGGCTCATCCTTGAGCAGGAGGGCTGACGATGGAGCAGGAGAGCTGACGATGCGGTTCGTGCGCAGCGAGTTGCCGGAGGTCGTCGTCGTCGAGCCGGATGTCTTTCGCGACGATCGCGGATTCTTTCTCGAAACCTATCACGCGGCGAAGTATCGCGAGGGCGGCATCCCGGGTCCGTTCGTGCAAGACAATCACTCGCGCTCGACGCGCGGCATCGTGCGCGGGATGCACGCGCAGGAGCGGCATCCGCAAGGCAAGCTAGTGCGTGTGCTGCAAGGCGAGATCTTCGATGTTGCGGTGGACATCCGTCGCGGTTCGCCGCGCTTTCGCCACTGGGTCGGTATCGCCCTCTCGGCCGACAACTTCCGCCAGGTCTACATCCCGCCAGGATTCGCCCACGGTTTCTGTGTGCTCAGCGATATCGCGGAGGTCGAGTACAAATGCACCGACCTATACGATCCGTCCGATGAGCTTCACCTGCTGTGGAACGATCCAGACATTGCCATCGATTGGCCCATCGCCCAACCGCTCGTGTCACCGAAGGACGCAGCCGGTCAGCGGCTGGCTGACCTGATGGATCGGCTGCCGGTCTACTCCGAACGCACGACGTAGCGCGCTGCGTGCACCTGATGAACGGCTTCAACGCCTTGGTGCGGTCGTGGGCGACCGGCCTGTGGTGTCCGCGAGTGGCTATCCGGCGAGTGGCTATCCATTGATGCGCGATCGTCGACTGCTGTTCGCGGCGACCTTCTTGCGCGCGTTGGTGACCGGCATGCTGGGGGTGCTGCTGGGCATCTATCTGACGCAGCGCGGCTTCAATCCTGCCGAAGTTGGCCTCGTGGTCAGTGCCGGGCTCAGTGGCGCGGCCGTCGCGACGTTTTTGGCGACCTGGCGGGGTGATCGCGTTGGGCGGCGGCGGATGCTGATTGGCGTCGCGCTGTTTGGCGCGTGTGGCGCTGTAGGTGTGATGCTCGCATCGGAGATCGCTGTGGTCCTGGCGGCGGCGTTTCTCGGCATGCTGAACGGTATGGGGCGCGACCGTGGGGCGGCGGTCATGATCGAGCAGGCCATCTTGCCGGCAACCACTACCGACAACCAGCGGACGCGCGCGTTTGCGTGGTACAACGTGCTGCAAGACATCGGACATGCGCTGGGCGGCGTCCTCGCCGGACTGCCGACTTGGCTGCAGAGCGGTCGAGTGATGGCGCCGCTGCCATCAATGCAAGCGGTGCTGGCGATCTATGCGGTGGTCATGGTGGCGGTCGCGTCGCTGTACGTGGGGCTGTCACCGGCAGTCGAAGCGGCGCACGGGAAACGCGCGATGCGTATCGCACCCGCCACGCGCCGCGTGCTGTGGCGGCTGTCTCTGCTGTTCGCGCTCGATGCCGTGGCCGGTGGGTTTCTGACCTCTGCGCTTTTGGCGTTCTTCTTCTACGAGCGGTTCGGCGTCAGCGTGGGCGCGCTCGGGCTATTGTTTTTTGGGGCGCGAGTAGCCAACGCGTTCTCGCACTTCGGTGCGGCGTGGTTGGCGCGACGCATCGGGTTGGTGAATACGATGGTATTCACGCACGTGCCGTCGAGTCTGTTGCTGGTCACCGTGCCGTTCGCGCCGAACTTCACCGTGGCGGCGCTGCTGTTTTTGCTGCGCGAGGGTTTGGTCGAGATGGATGTGCCGACGCGGCAGTCGTACGTGATGGCGGTGGTGCACGCAGACGAGCGCACGCTGGCGTCGGGGGTGACGAACCTGGTGCGTGTCGCTGGCTGGGCAGTGGCGCCAGCATTGGCGGGTGTGTTGATGCACGGTGGATCGCTGGCGGTGCCGCTGTACATCGCTGCGGGGATGAAGATCGCATACGACGCGCTGCTGTACGCTGCCTTCCGCCACGTGAAGCCTCCGGAAGAGGTGAGGGCGGGGCTGAATGCGTGAGCGCAGTCATGTGATGGAGTGCGTGAACGCAGTCGTGTGATGAGTGCGGGAACGCGATCGTGTGATGAGTGCGGGAACGCACTCGTGTATGGATGAGCGCGTGGACAACGCCGCGAGTCCGAGCCCCACACCCGCCGCCGCAGCAATGGCGATCCGCGCTGTGCCGCGGCTGTTTACGCTGCCGCTGCTGTTGTGCGCGATCGGCAACTTCCTGCAAGGCCTGGCTTTCAATCTCTACCTGCACCTGCCGGGTTTTTTGAAACAACTCGGCGCCGGCGAAGTGCAGATCGGTGTGATCTTCGGTGTGACCGCAGCGATGGCCATTGTGGTTCGACCGTGGCTCGGGCGCGCGATGGACGAACGCGGGCGGCGCGCGATGATCCTGGCTGGCGGCGTGCTCAATGTCGCGGTCTGTTTGCTCTATCTCACAGTGCACCGGTTGGGTCCGTGGGTCTACGTGGTTCGGCTCGGACACGGGATTGCAGAGGCCACGTTGTTCGCGGCGTTCTTTACGTTGGCGGCCGACCTCGTGCCGGCGGCGCGGCGCACCGAAGGCATCGCTCTGTTCGGCGTGTCAGGGATGCTGCCGATTTCGCTCGGCGGTCTGCTCGGTGACGTGATCCTGGCGCATGCAGACTACTCGGCGTTGTTTGCGGCGGCCGCGGTACTCGCGGCGGCGTCGTTGATTGTCTCGCTACCGTTGCGCGATCAGACACTGCCGCCGGATGAATTGCCCAGTCGTGGCTTCTTCGCTGCTGTGGTGCAGGGAAACCTGTTGCCGGTGTGGTTTCTCGGCACTGTCTTCGCGACGGCGATCGCGTCGTACTTCACCTTCGTGAAGACCTTCGTGATGACGGCGGGCATCGGCACGGTAGGTGGGTTCTTTACTGCGTACGCGCTGAGCGCCACCGTGCTGCGGCTGTTCTTCGCGTGGCTGCCGGAGCGCGTCGGTGCGAAGCGGACGCTGTTCGCGGCCCTCGGCGCGCTCACGCTCGGGTTGCTGTTGCTCGCGCACGCGCAACACGCGAGCGAGATTCTCGTTGCCGGCAGCCTGTGCGGGCTTGGACATGGCTTCGTGTTCCCGATCTTGTCGTCGTTGGCGGTAGCGCGGGCGCGCCCGGCCGAGCGCGGGGCGGCGCTCTCTGTGTTTACAGCGCTGTTCGATGCGGGTGCGCTGATCGGTGCCCCGGCGATGGGCGCGATCATCAACCTGACCAGCTATGCGACGATGTTCGCATCCGCTGCCGCGCTGGTAGTGCTCGGAACGCTGACGTTCGTTGTGTGGGATCGCGGAAGCGGATGAGTCGGCGTCCATTGACAGGGGCAATCCTGCTGCTGTCGGCGGGGGCATGCCGCGCGTGCTGCGACGGCATCGTCTAGCGGCCGCGCAGGTTGGCTTGTCAGCAAACACCGAGCGTGTGATACCATCCGCGCCGTGGATGCGGATGAGCAAACCGGCCTAGGCGTAGGCCCTGGCGCCGGCGAGGTGATGGTGGCGTACCAAGCCGAAACCCGCATGTTGCTCGGGAGTCGGCTGCAAACCGCGGCAGTCTTCTTTCTACTGTTCGGGGGGGCGATCAGCCTGCTGGAGGTGATCTACTTTCCCAATCGGCGGGGCACCCTGCTGATCGCGTGCATTGTCTACGTGGCCGTGTGTGTTGGCGCGTTGGTGACGGTCCGATTGGCGCCAGCGCGGACGTTCGCGACGGCAGTGCTGGCCACCAACGCGTTGGCGCTGACGATGATTTGGTACTCAACCCAGATTCACAACCGGGCGGAGATGCTCGTGCTTACGCTCGGGCTTTTCCTCAGTGGGGTAACGCTGCTGTTTCCGTGGGGACTGCGGGGGCAGATACTCGGCAGCCTCGGGGCGGTGGCGGGATTCTTGGTTGCGATCGACACCGGCACTGCGATGGCCTCGCCGGCACCGTACGGTTCGTTCGCGCTGGCCACCGCGGTGGGCCTGACGGCGCTCGGAGCACGACTGCTAGAGAGCCATCGCTTCGCGGCCTACCACCGAGCGGTCGAGTTCGCCCAAGCGGAAAGGTTCTCGACCGCGCTGCTACAGGTGGCCCGGGCGATCAACGCCACCATCAACGATCCGCTCGCGCTCGCGCAGCAGCTGACCGATCAGACGCGCGCCGTGCTTGCTGCCGATTGGACCGTGCTGTACACGGCGGCGCCGAGCGAGGAGCACTTCCGAGTGGCGGCGCTGTCCCACGCGCCCCCCGGGATTGCCGAGGAACTGCGTACCGTCGGATTCCGACCGGAATACGGGCCGGTGTTGTACCAGCAGCTGAAACGGGAAGGCAGCGTCGAGTTGATTGGCCGAACCGACCGGCGGCTTCTTCCGCCCGACTTGTTGGAACGGTGGAACGTCGCCGCGGTGTTGTTTCAGGCGATCATGCGGGATGCGGAGGTGATCGGCGTTTTAGGCTGCTGTTACGTGCAACCGCGCGCTAGGTTTGGCCCGCGCGAGCGCCGGTTGATGGTGGCGGTCGCCAACCAGGCGGCGGTGGCGTTGGAGAATGCTCGGCTGATGGAAGAAGCGCGCGCCGCGAGTCGAATCAAGTCCGAATTTGTGGCCACCGTGTCGCATGAATTGCGAACGCCGCTGAACGTCATCATCGGCTACACTGATTTGTTGCGCGACGGTGCGTTCGCTGATACCCCCACCCAACACGGCGTGCTCGATCGCATCCATCAGCAATCGATACAACTACTCGACTTGATTCAGGCGATGCTCGATGTCAATCGCCTGGATGCCGGCGGCGTCCGGCTGACGATTGAGGAGTTTGATGTGAGCAGCATGTTTGCGGGTCTCCGCGAACATTTGCCATCCGGCTGGTGCCGTCCCGGAGTTAGCTTGCAGTGGGAGACGAGCAGTGGCTCGCGG